>JANPNY010000549.1:0-6455 GCA_031427745.1 Chitinophagaceae bacterium
TATAAGGATATTTTTCTTAATGAGTTTGGTGTGGAAGCTGATCAGGGAAGCAAATAAGCACCCCTGTCCCCTCCATAGGACGGGAATAACCACCCCTAGCCCCTCCGAGGGAGGGGAATTGGAAACAGCATTATAAGCTTCTTTTTAATCTAACTCGAAAAATCTAATCAGCTTTCCGCCAAGCTGCTTCCCGTCAGGAATTCATTTAAATTGATATAAGGCAATTCCAAAAAAAAAGAAAGCCTCTTGAATAATTAAAACGTCTATTGCTTGGGTTGCACCCATTTTAAAAGGAAATTAAATTCCACCTAATACCAGTTTTAGCAAAAAATTTAATCAAATCTTATATACCTTCATCGGTCAATAGCACCAATGAAAATAAAATACATAGCATACAGGCAAACCACACTTCTACTGTTCATTTTTTTCTTACACAGCGTTACTGCCCTGGCACAATGGTACAATCCCGAACATGTAAATAAGCAAGCGGCAGAAATATATGGCAAGGCTTATGAAGATGCACAAAATGAGCAATATCCTGCAGCAATGGAAAAAATTGCCCTCGCCCTGCAAATAGACCCCAACTTTGTAGATGCATGGCTTACCCGGGCAGGCATTAATGCCAATATGAAAAAATATGATTCCTCTGTGGCTGATTTTGAAAAAGGTCTTCAGTTAGATTCAGTTTATGCTGCTGATTATTACCTCCCTTATTCAATTTCTTTAGCTGGTATTGGGCAATTTCAACGCTCATTGGATGCTGTAAATATTTTTTTAAAAAATAAAACGCTCAATGAAAGAAGCCTGAAAGCAGCCAAATACAGAAAAAGTGTGTACGAATTTGCCTTGGCATACGACCAACAACATCCTACAAAAAATTATGTATTTGCGCCTCAAAACCTGGGTGATAGTGTAAATTCTGTTTACCCGGAATACTATCCTGCACTAACCATCGATGGAAAGAAATTAATTTTTACCAGGCGGGTAGAGGGAGATGAAGATTTTTATGAATGCGAATTGAAAAATGGAAGTTGGAGCAAAGCAATGCCACTTTCAGGCGAAGTAAATACCAATTTAAATGAAGGGGCTCAAAACATTTCGCAGGATGGAGAATGCATTATTTTCACCGGATGTAATTATCCGGAAGGGGTTGGAAGTTGTGATTTATACATTTCTTATAAAACAAAAATTGGTTGGTCGGAGGCACAGAATTTAGGCCCGGGTATCAATACAGATTATTGGGAATCGTCCCCCTCCCTATCACCGGATAAAAGGGATTTGTATTTCAGCAGCGATAAGCCGGGTGGTTATGGAGGCAGAGATATTTGGGTATCGCACAAAAATGAAAAGGGTAACTGGGGCAGTCCAATCAATCTTGGTCCGGATGTAAATACCAATGCTGATGAAAGCTGTGCTTTTATGTATGCCGACAACCAAACACTCTTCTTCAATAGCAATGGCCATCCCGGTTACGGACTTACCGATTTATTTTTTTCAAAGAAACAACCAGACAGCACATGGGGTGAACCTGTAAACCTAGGTTACCCTGTTAATACCATTAATGATGAGGGTTCACTGATAGTAGCAGCCGATGGCAAAACGGCTTACTATGCCAGCGATGCAACAGCGGGCAAAGGAGCATTGGATTTATATAGTTTTCAATTAAGAGAAGATATTCGTCCACCAAAAACTTTTTGGGTAAAAGGGCAGGTTTTTGATAAAAAAACAAAAGAGGGGTTACCATCTTCTGTAGAACTAACAGACATAAACACAGGGCAGGTTATTAGCAAAGTACAAACAGATGAAGCAGGAAATTATCTTACCACATTACCCATTGGAAAAAATTATGCTTTTAATGTAAACAGAAAAGGCTACCTTTTTTTTTCTGCACACTACGATTTAAGCAGCAATTTGCTTGACACAATTTTTAAGGCAGATATCCCATTGCAACCGATAGAACAAGGAGCTATGATTGTTTTAAACAATATTTTCTTTGACAGTAAAAAGACTGAGCTCAAATCAGCGTCGCAGGTAGAACTGAACAAAATAATACAGCTAATGAAGGATAATCCTCAATTAAAAATTTTAATAAGCGGGCATACAGATAATATCGGGAAACCACAGGACAATCTGCTACTCTCCCAAGGAAGAGCGCTGGCAGTGACTAACTATTTACTGGCCAGTAAACAAATTGCAAAAGATAGAATTGTGTTTAAAGGTATGGGTGCTACTAAACCTGTTGCAGACAACAGTTCAGCCGAAGGAAGGGCACAAAACAGGAGAACTGAGTTAAGTGTTTTGAGCAATTAAATTATGTTCCGGAAGTAATTAAGAAATTAAGTTTGCATCCTCATAAATCTCCTAATCGCTTTTAATACAAAAATAAATTCCTTAAAAAAAATTATAAATTGGCAATAAATTTTATATCAATGGTTTAACTTGTTTTATAATAATACTTTAAGACATTCTAAGCTGATGCATAACGACCTGCTGTATCAAATAGCGCTCACACTTATCCCTAATATAGGAGATGTACATGCAAAATCTTTGGTCAACGCTTTTGGGGATGCAGAGTCCATTTTTAAAGCAAAGAAAAAAGACCTTGAACACATGGAGGGCATCGGCTCAGTGAGAGCAGGAAGTATCAAGGCATTCAACGATTTTACAAGTAGCGAAAATGAAATAAAGTTTATTGAGCAATATAAAATTACGCCCCTTTTTATTAATGATCCTATGTATCCACAACGGCTGTTAAACTGTTATGATAGTCCAACTCTATTGTACTATCGTGGTAATGCCGACTTAAATTGTTCCAAAATAATTTCCATCGTAGGCACCCGAAATAATTCAGATTACGGTAAGGCTGTTTGTGAAAAATTAATCGAAGACTGTAGTAATGAAAATATTTTAGTAGTGAGTGGACTGGCCTTTGGTATCGACACGATTGCACATAAAGCTGCTTTAAAAAACAATTTACCAACGGTTGGTGTACTGGCGCACGGGCTTGACAGGATTTATCCGGCACAAAACAAATCGTTGGCGAAACAAATGGCCAATCAAGGAGGACTATTAACTGAGTTCATTAGTCAAACCAATCCGGATAAACAAAATTTCCCCAAACGCAACCGAATTGTAGCAGGTATCAGCGATGCAATAATTGTTATTGAAAGTGGTAAAAAGGGTGGTTCCTTAATTACTTCAGAATTAGGTAATGGCTATAACAAAGATGTGTTTGCCGTTCCCGGACGAACAACGGATAGTAAAAGCGAAGGCTGTAAATACCTTATTAAAAACAATAAAGCTTCGCTGATAAACAATGCTGAAGACTTACTGGAAATGATGAATTGGAAACCAATAGCTAAGACAGCAATATCCAAACAAAGAACATTATTCATTGAACTAAGCCCCGATGAAAAAATTGTTGTAGATATATTGCAGCAACAATCACAGGTGCAAATAGATGAATTGTATTTTAAATCAGGGCTTAACAGCAGCGCTGTAGCTGCTGCCCTTTTGATGTTAGAAATGCAGAATGTAATAGCTTGTTTGCCAGGTAAAATTTACAAATTGATATGAGGAAAAATAAAGCCCATAAAAAACCATCAAGTAATCTGCTCAATTTTATAAAACACGAAACCCACCAAATGGTGGGCTTTGTGTTTTATGAGCTTAATTATACATTATTAGTTAGAAGCCTTTACAATCGGTAATGTTATAATATCATCACCGGCCTGCACTTTTAAAGTATAAGCGCCAGCTGCGTATTTTCCAAGATTCAACGTTTTAATGTTTGAACCCTTAAATCCCTGAACCTGGTAAGTCTCCATTGTTTTACCAGCGGCATCTGTCAATGAATAAATTACCCTGGAATTCTCTACTAAATCAAAAGTCAATGTAGTACTTTGCTTGATTGGGTTTGGATAAACACCAGCAAAAATACCTTTTGTAGACAGCCTTATATTTTTAATATCAGTGTAAACAAATTTACCGTCTTTGTCTATTTGTTTAATTCTGAAATAGATAACTCCTGAATTTTTAATAGAAGACAAATTTTGCAGAATAAATGAATAGGAATTACTTGATCTTCCATTTTTAGAAGCACTGATTGTTTGGAATTTGTCAAATGAAGCACCATTAACGCTTCTCTCTAATTCATATCTATCTGTATTGCCGTCTTCATTTTCTACATTCCATTTTAACAATGCCTGATTATTAATTTTTGTTACTGTAAATCCTGCAAATTTCACAGGGAGTGTACCTGGTGGTTGTAAAGTTGCGAATTGTTCGCTTGTACCGCCATTATTCACAGCACCGCTACCGTAGAAGGGGGTAGTAGTGTTGGTAACATCTCCAATACCTTGCTGGAACTGCACGTACCATGTCATTTGAAAATTAGGGCCACCACCGCTACTAGTTAAATCATTTAATTGTAAATCCGGGAAGTATGAGTTAGATGGAAACGTAAAAGTAGCTACAACATTTTCTGTATTTGCTAACCATGAAGTAGCTACGTCACCCGAAAGGTTCTGCAACAAAATGAAAGAATAATACGCCCTGTTACCTATAATGTAAGGATTCATTGGATCATCAGATGCAAAAACAACATTTACTATAGGAGTAGATTTTGTAATACTTGCAAGTGTTGGGTTTGTACCACTGGTTAGAGTTTGATCAGGTATACTTAAAGTAACATTAATATTACCAACTTGTGCATTAATGTTAGCAGATGGTTTTGCCACTACCTCTATTGAATTACCAACAAGGTCAACTCTCCTGATAGAACCAGACACTGTTTGCGAAAACGATACATTTGCACAAAAGCAAAGGATTAAAATATTTATTATAATTTTTTTCATGTTCTTTTAATTAATGATGAAGTTGAAATTAATTTAAAATGTTGCCTGAGGAGTTACGATTATTTTATTTCCCAATAATGAGGTGTTTAAAAGCATATTTTCATCGTTTCCAGAACCGGCATATCGTACATTACCATTCATGTTATAATCAGTAAGAAAATATCCACTAACCACGAGAATTTTACTTCCACTTAATGGGGGTGTATTGAGCAACGCATTTTCATCATTTGCAGAACCGGCATATCTTAAAGTGGTATTCGTATTTCCATTTCCTGCCCACATCATAAAATTTGAAGTGGTAACACCTGTACCATATTTATTTGTCATCGCAGTACTGCTACCTGGCGCTAAAGCTGCTGCCAAACCAGTACTGAAATCGTAGTTGGTTGTAGTTACTTTAGCAAGAGACATCGTATTAGCAGTCCTCACAGCTAAATGATTTCTGTGTTTAACAGAAATGTAATAGCTGCCAGAAATATTACCAGCCAAGTTAACGGGTGAAATACCATCTACATCAACAATATCTCCATCTCTTTGTAACAATGCAGAGCGTTGAGTAATAACAGCATTAGTAGTGCTGTTATGTAATTGTACTACCACCCAATCAACAATAGTATTGTTTGTTGAAGCACCTGCAGCAGACCCCACTACTGAAGCAGTAGCAGTTTCTCCTCCACCACTTCCCCTTAAAGCAACGGTAACTATATTATTACCTGTGGCAGAAGAATAGGGTTCCGTTAATGGTATTAAATTGGCAGAGCGTAAAGCGTCATTCATAACATTAAGAGTGGTATTATATGCCCCCTGCAAAAAAACTTTGGGCGAAACCAATAATGGACTCAATACAGGCCTTGTTCCTACTGCAAAAACGCCTAGTGACATTACACCTGTTCTTGTATAAGTATATGGATTAGAACCCAAAGCTGCACCTGTTTGAGTATTTAATAAATCCCAGCCCTGGGTTGCACCAGCCGTAGGTATATAGTAGGAAATACCGCCTCTTGATCTATCAAAACCTGGCAGTTCATCGGCAGTATTCCATGTAGTAGTCAGGCTTAAATTACTGCCGCCTGCAACCGCTTCAGAAAGTTCCCAGCTATTATTCACTGTTTCTTTTGTGTAAGCTGTGCCTGTGCTTCCGCTTGCCAAAACATTGGCAAAAGATCTTGCACCAATTTCATCAGCCGTCCCGCTGTTTGATACAGCGATCGGATCGTAAGAAGCGGTAGAGTTTCCAATTGGGAAAGTAAAGGATGCTGCACCAAGAGAAGCTTTGGCCAATTTTCCTGTTCCATTTGTTACCAAAAACTTAGTAGCAGCTGCTCCCGTAATTGTACCGGCACTGCCAAGGGTAAGATTATTGGCACCCATTAATACATTACCGTTAGTAAACAAAATATCGCCACTTACTTTGGCGCTTCCAGTTAATGTAACATTGGCAGCGTTATCAATTTCCACATTGGGGATTGTAAAACCACCCATGTTTACGTTTTGATTGGCAGTACCTTTCAATATTACCTTCCCTGTCCCAAGGATATCGGTATTGCTGGTAACATCACCCTGTACGGTAACAGTTGCGCCGGCCTGAATGGTAAAAGT
>JANPNY010000550.1:0-3533 GCA_031427745.1 Chitinophagaceae bacterium
GCCATCATGCAATCCTTAAAGGAATTAGTTGATCCGGGTAATATTTTAAATCCCGGTGTTATCATTAATCATGATCCCCATTGCCATTTGAAGAATTTAAAAACCATGCCCGTGGTGGACGAAGAAGTGGATAAATGTGTAGAATGTGGCTACTGCGAAAACCGTTGTCCCAGCCGTGATTACACCACTACGCCACGCCAGCGGATACAGATTCGCAGGGCATTGCAGCGTTTAAAAGCGGCTAACAATGTGGCTGATTTTAATACGCTCAGCCAACAATTTCAATTTGCAGGCATGGATACCTGTGCGGTAGATGGCATGTGTGCAACCGATTGCCCCGTTGATATAAATACCGGCGAATTAATAAAGCGATTGCGTAGAGAAAACCATTCAACCGCTGCCAATAAAATTGCATTAAGTGTAGCAAAAAACTTTGCCCTTACCGAACGCCTGGTAAAAATGGCATTGCATACAGGCAATGCTATCAATAAAATAACCGGGAGCAATGGAATGCATTTTTTTACAAAAAGTATTAAGAAAATTATACCTGCTTTTCCGTTGTGGTCTAAGTCCATCAGCAAACCGGTAGCCATTGCATCCAATGAAATTAAAGATGCGGCTTTTGTTTATTTCCCCACCTGCATTACCCGGATGATGGGGGCAGATAAAGAAAATAAATCGTCCATTAATGAAGTGGTAAAAAGCCTGTGCGATAAGGCGGGGCTAAAACTTTTTATTGCTGGTAACACTACGGGTGTTTGCTGCGGACAGCTTTTCTCTTCCAAAGGTTTTGCGCCTGCCTACAATTACACTGTAAATAAAACGGTGGAGCTGCTTTGGCAACAAACACAAAAAGGTAAGTTGCCCGTACTGGTGGATGTAACTTCCTGTACACTCTCCTTACAGCATGCCTTGCCTTATTTGTCCGACGTTAATAGAACTTATTTCAACCAGCTTCGCTTTATTGATAGCATTGATTTTGCTACTGATTATTTGTTGCCAAGACTTGAGATTAAAAACAGAAAAGAAAGTATTGTCTTTCATCCGGTTTGCAGTTTATACAAAATGAACCTGCTTTCAAAATTGCAAACTATTGGAAAAGCCTGTGCCATTGATCCTGTTATTCCTTTTGCCAGTGGCTGCTGTGGCATGGCTGGCGATCGGGGGTTTTATTATCCGCAGCTTACCGACTGTGCTACAAAAAATGAAGCTAATGAGGTAAATACAAAAATATACGATGGTTATTATTCTTCCGGTAAAACCTGCGAAATGGCTATGTTTGATGCCACCGGAAAAAATTACCAGTCCGTTTTTTATTTACTGGATGAGTGTAGTTGAGGGTTGGTTCAGGAGGCCGCTAAAGAGCATGCCGCCAATGTTTACTATGTAAAAATTATCATTGAATAATTGTATCAATATAAAATGAAAAAACATGAACATACTCGATATGTATTCTCTTAAAGGACGGGTAATTATTGTTACCGGTGGCACGGGAATTTTAGGCGGCGCCTTTGTAAAAAGTATTGCTGCTGCCGGTGCGGCTGTGGGTATTTTAGGCAGAAATAAAAACATTGCAAATGAAAGAGCCGAAGCCATTGTGGCTGCTGGTGGCAGGGCCATTGCTTTAGTGGCCAATGTGCTGGATGAAAATGAATTGCAGTTGGCCAAAGAAAAAATGATCACTCATTTTGGAAAGATAGATGGCCTTGTAAATGCAGCGGGTGGAAACATGCCGGAAGGGGTTGTTCAACCGGAAGCGGATATTTTTAAGATGAATATTAGCGGCTTAAAAACTGTGATGGATCTAAATCTTTGGGGAACTGTTTTACCCACACAGGTTTTTGGGGATGAGCTGGCTAAAAATGATACC
Source organism: Chitinophagaceae bacterium (assembly GCA_031427745.1). GTDB lineage: Bacteria > Bacteroidota > Bacteroidia > Chitinophagales > Chitinophagaceae > Ferruginibacter. The sequence goes on from JANPNY010000550.1 coordinate 1,871, forward strand.
GCAAGTATCGTCAACATCTCCAGTATGAATTCGAAAAGGGCGGTAACCAAAGTGCTGGGATACAATATGGGCAAGGCTGCTGTAGATTGCTACACCCAATGGTTTTCGGTAGAACTGTGTAACCGCTACGGCGATAAAATAAGAATGAATGCATTAACTCCGGGGTTTTTTTTAACGGATCAAAACCGAAAACTTTTAACCAACGTAGATGGCAGTTTTACGGCAAGAGGACAGGCTGTTATCAATAATACCCCCTTTAAAAGATTTGGTGATCCTGACGAATTAACTGGTGCTTTGTTATTTCTGTTGAGCGACGCTTCCCGTTTTGTGACAGGATCTCAGCTGGTAGTTGATGGCGGGTTTTCTATATTTAGTGGGGTGTAAAAATGGCTAATTGGTCTCTGTATAATTCTTGAAGTTGTCGAGGATGGATTGCCAGCCTCCCCTTTGCATTTCTATTGGATTTTCGTTTTCCGGGGTAAATTCAATAATTACCTGGGTTTGATTTATTAAATTTTTAAACTCAACCGTTACCGTTCTATCACCAAAAGAATACGTGAAACGTTGCCCTGGAATAATTTCATCATAAATCGCTACAAAGTCAAATCCAAAGCTTCCGTCCCTGGCTTCCATCCTGGCGAAATACTTTCCGCCTACTACCATATCATTGGTTGCTGATGGACAATGCCAGCTTGGGGCGGCAAAATTCCATTGGGTAATATGTTTCGGTTGGGTGTAGTAGTCCCAAACTTTTTTTGCGTCTGCATGAATGGTTGCAGCTACTGTAATGCTGTTGCTCATTTTTTTGCCGTTATTTAATTTAATGATGCAAAGATGCAGCATGAAGGCGAATTATGTGAGTGGACTTAATTACAACTTAGGTTGGTAGGTGTTTAAACTACTTTTTAATGACGGGTGATAATAATGCTGAGACTCTGGGTAGATGGCTTGCATGTTCTTCTTCCGCTCTTAGTCTCCCACCCACATACTATCACTGTACAAATTAAAGAATTCCCAGGCGGGTTTCCGTGCTGTGGGGAATGTGCTTTGCAGAATCCGCCGCTATTTTAGCAGGGTACATGCATTACTTATTCCACAAAAAATCGCCCCAAAAATATTTATCTTCAAGCTATGCCAGTAAAACGTACAATGCCATACCATAGCGGTCATTTCTTTATCACATTAACCTGTTTCAACTGGCTGCAGTTAATTGGAATAACCAATAGCCACGATTTGGTTTATAATTGGTTTAAATATTTAAAACAGCACCGGCACCTTATTACAGGGTATGTTGTTATGCCCAATCATGTACATGCCCTATCGCATGTAGAAAAACAAAAAAAGGCATCAATACAATAATAGGAGACGGTAAAAGATTTATTGGTTACGAAATAATAAAACGTTTGAAAAAGCAAGGCAAAAACGATTTGTTACTCAAATGGAAAATGCTGTCAACAGCAGCGATAAAAAGAAAGGTAAGTTACATAAAGTATGGGAAGATAGTTTTGACTGGAAAGAGTGTAATGTAGAAAAATTTATCATTCAAAAATTAGACTATATCCACAACAACCCGTGTGTTGGAATATGGCAGCTTTCAATAAATGCAATTGAATATAAACATAGCTCCGCTAAATTTTATATTTGTGGTGAGCAAGGTATTTAC
>JANPNY010000551.1:0-2021 GCA_031427745.1 Chitinophagaceae bacterium
TTTCCTCCAAAACAAATAGCCTATTTCTTTAGTGAATGCCTTGTATTAGGTGTGTACAATAACAATAAAGAAGTGGTATTGCTTGGGGTGGATAAACCCATTAAAAACGGCAGTAAAATATGCTAAGCATTAGCCCATCCGGTTATTGTATGGATATTATTTTATTGATAACAAGCTTTACTTTTTTAAATCACCCGACATAAAACTAAGTGGTAACAACTCCCCTGCTTTTTGCAGCACATACACTTCACCACTCATGCCTCCCAAAATAACACGGATGGACTGATGGGTTCGCTCTTCGTACTCAGCAAGAGTTTGGCGACAAATACCACAGGGTGAAACCGGGTGATTACTTTCGCCGTTTTTATTATGATAGCTGATTGCCAATGTTTCAATGCCGACTCCAGGATACCGGGTAGCCGCCACTGAAAGCAATACCCGCTCGGCACAAATGCCCACCGGATAGCTGGCATTTTCCTGGTTGGTTCCCGATACGCTCTCACCATTTGCCATTAGCGCAACAGCACCCACAAAAAAATTTGAGTAAGGTGCATAAGCTACCTCGGTGGCTTTTCTTGCTGCCAGCAATAATGCTTTATCAGCCTCGTTCAATTCATCTGCCGATGCATATATTGCTACTTCGAAATTAATTTTTTTTACTTCCATAATATGGTTTTTAAATAATCCGGCTCCGCATAAAAATCAGTTTTTTACCGAAGAAACAATAACCACCCGGGTACTTTTGTGGTTTTAGTCATTATCAATTGAAAGCTAATTCATTTAATTCAACATCAAACAATTGTACACAAAAAATCATACCTAAAATTTATTTAAACGGAATGCAAATCTTTTAAATAAACGTACACTTTTTTCAGGCTACACAACAAATAGTTCCACAGAGAGCTATCCTTACAAAGTTGGGTTTAGTACCAGTGGCGTTTATGTTAGCAGCCATTTTCAATTAATCAATTACCCCATGCAACTTTATAAATGTAAAGTGTTACCATTGTATAAATTGCTTTTTAAAATAGATTGCCGGGTTGTTTACCTCCACAATTAAAATGCGTTGCCACATTAATTTAAAAGTTGCCAATGAATAAATTACAAACAGCCGATTACATTGTCTTTATCATTTACTTTATTTCGGTAACTGCTTACGGGTATTATATCTACCATGAAAAAAAGGCCGATACTACCAGTTCAAAAGATTTCTTTCTGGCAGAGGGATCTCTTACCTGGTGGGCCATCGGGGCTTCGCTGATTGCTTCAAATATTTCTGCCGAACATTTTATCGGTATGTCGGGTTCTGGCTTTGCATTGGGGCTTGCCATCTCTACTTACGAATGGATGTCTGCTGCCACCTTAATCATCGTTGCCATTTTTATCATACCCGTTTATCTTAAAAATAAGATAGCTACAATGCCGCAGTTTTTATCAAAGCGGTACAACGATAAAGTGAGTACTATCATGGCAGTGTTCTGGCTGCTGGTGTATGTTTTTGTAAATCTAACTTCTATTATTTACCTGGGTGCGCTGGCCATTTCATCCATATCTCCCATAAGCTTTGAATGGGCCATTGCAGGCTTAAGTATTTTTTCTATGATTGTTACATTGGGCGGTATGAAGGTGATAGGCTATACAGATGTGGTTCAGGTTTTTGTATTGATCGTTGGCGGGCTTGTAACAACCTACCTGGCGCTGTCTTTATTATCGGAACAATATGGATTTGGCAGCGATATTTTTAAAGGACTTTCTATTTTAAGAAAAGAAGCACCTACGCATTTTCATATGATTTTTGATTCAACCAACCCACACTATAAAGAGCTTGAGCCCGGCCACGATGATGGCTTCGGCGCGCACATCGGCTTCGGTCACGGGTGAAGCGTCGGCTTTGTCGCTAACGCTGAAGTCACTCGCATACACCTCCATCACCGCCGCACCCGCGCGGCGTGCCAACAGAACCAAGGCGTCAAGCGTGGCGATGGGCGTCAAAGGTGACGCCATCAGTAGTGCATCTCCAG
>JANPNY010000552.1:0-2042 GCA_031427745.1 Chitinophagaceae bacterium
TTATCAATTGAACATCCAACAGGCGAATTCACTGTTTGCCTAAATATTACAAATAAAAACGGCAATATTATTATTAATCAAGCCGGTGTTATCCGTACTGCAAGATTATTGAGTAAAGGTGAGGTCTTTGTCCCCGGAAATGTTGCGAATTTTTAGCTTTGTATGTATAGTCCTAAAATAGGTTGACTCCTAAAAAGTGGATAAGTCAATTAAAAGAAGACATTTTGATTGGATTAAGAAAGTCTCTTTATAAAGTCTTATTAAAAAATTAACAAAAATAATATTTATGACTAAGAAAATAATTAAAACCCTTGCTTTATTCGGTTTATTCTTTTCCGACTTTGTTGGATATGCCCAGGAGGTTACCTTTCAAGACTTATCTATTCGAGGTAAAGCGGTTTTTTAAAGATCAAAAGAAGACGTTAGCGGTTAAAATATGACCTTGAAAAAGTTGTCCGAATTAATTTTCAATTCGTAGCCGAAGATGCTGGTTTTACCTAGGAACTATTAAGTTTTTAAAAGATAGCTGTAACATGTTATTTGTAAACTATATAGAGTGGAGATTATTAGATACATTGTACATTTCAAAAATATTTTTAGGTTTTGATTATCACTAATATTCTCTAAAGAAATACATTTATGCATTCAAGATTTTGTTTATTCTTATCGTTTTTAATTTCAACCGGTACTGCATTTGCACAGGATAACTATGAGATTCAAGTATATGGCTCGGAAACTGTGGAAAAAGGAAAAACGATGCTGGAAATTCATAGCAACTACACTTTGGAAGGGAACAAGGAAACAGGAAAAGTACTGTTGCCCACCAACCACATTATCCACGAAACCATTGAAGCAACACATGGATTTACCCCCTGGTTTGAAATTGGATTTTATTTGTTTAATGCTATTGGAAACAATAACCGGACTTCTTATGTTGGATCGCATATTCGTCCAAGGGTATCGGCACCAGTAGCGTGGCATTTACCAGTAGGTTTAAGTTTTTCAGCTGAATATGGATTTCAGAAAAAGGAATATTCTGCCAATACAAGTACCCTTGAACTCAGGCCAATTATCGATAAAAAATGGAAAGCATTTTACATTGCTTTAAATCCGGTATTTGGAAAAAGCTTTAAGGGGCCTGATGAAAACAGGGGCTTTATTTTTTCTCCAAATGTAAAAGCTAGCTATGACCTCAATAAAACCATTGGCCTGGGTTTAGAGTATTATGGAAGTACCGGACCTGTACTTCATTTTGATACTTTTAACCAGCAGCAACACCAGTTATTCGTAGTGACAGATCTAAACTTAAGCCCGGAATGGGAATTTAATGCAGGACTTGGAAGAGGATTTACGACGAGTACGGATAAGCTTATTTTTAAAATGATTCTGGGAAGAAAATTTTAAAACAAGGGCTACTTAATTTTAATTAATAATAGCCGAAGCTGTTACTTACTAAAGTAAAAATAGGAATAGAAATAGCTATTGCTTTTAAATGTAAGAACTTACTAATGGTGCTGATGAAGTATCAAGAAATAAAATTATCCTAGCAGCAATGGAAGGTGTGAGACTGGTTAGTGAACCTACAGCTACCCTTGATGATATTGACGATGCTAGTCTAAAATCATATATAGCAGCATCAGTTCACGCTGGCAGAATTGCAGATGTAGAAGGATTAAGCAAAGCAGATTTGATTGCCAAACTTCGTTTGACAGATGATAATGGAAACATTAAAAGAGCAGCCATTGTTTTGTTTGGAAAGAACCCGGCAAAATTTTTTTCAATAATTGTGTTGTAAAAATTGGCCGCTTTGGTAAAGACAGCAGCGACCTGAGATTCCAGGAGACAGTAGAAGGCAATATTGTTTATTTACTGAAAGAAGTATTGGAACAATTAAACCGTAAATTCTTTACCCGTGCTATTTCATTTGAAGGAATGCAAAGGATTGAGAAAGGTGAATATCCTATTGCAGCACTTCGTGAAATGTTGCTCAATGCACTTGTGCATAGAAATTACTTAGGCTCATCTGTAGTGCAGATGCGTAT
>JANPNY010000553.1:0-4255 GCA_031427745.1 Chitinophagaceae bacterium
TTTGCTTCAGTTTGACGGCCATTCAAAATTGCAGGCATGTGTACGATCATTGAACAAATTGTATGCGGCACAACCTGCTTTGCATGAACTGCAATTTGAAGTGGGTGGCTTTGAATGGGTTGATCTTAATCACTCAGATGAGGGTGTAATTGTGTACAGAAGAAAAGGGAAAAAGAAAAAAGATGACCTTTTGATCGTATTAAATATGACCCCGGTTGTAAGACTTGATTGGAAAATTCAGGTGGGCGGTAAGTCGTCGTGGACTGAGATTTTTAACAGCGACAGCATTGAATTTTATGGAACCGGCAATGTATTTAATCCATCCCCAAGTGTAACATTGGTTGATAAAAAGTCAGCGATGTATGAAATAAATTGCCATTTGCCAGCGTTAGGTGGATTGGTGTTCCATTAAACATTAATCCTTTTCTGGAATAATATTTGTCTTAAATCCCTTGTATGAAAAAAGTCCCCGTTTCAGCAGCACTGCTATTAGCATGTGTAAATTTATTTGCACAATTGGATAGCGCACAATTTTATTTTCAAAAAGCCATTGAGCAAAAAACTTCCAAACAGTTCTTAGTCGCATCAAAATCATTGGACAAAGCAATAAGCTTTAATAATAAATTCAAAGAAGCTTACCTTGAAAATGCCTATGTAAATTTAGAAATGCGCAAGATTGATAATGCCCTCAGTAATTTTAATAAAGTGCTTGAACTGGAGCCAACCAACACCGCGGCAGCTAAAGAGTTGATGGACATTTATTATAACTACCACCAATATGCAAAAGCAAAAGAACTTGCTGTTAGATGCAATGGTTGTTTAAATGCTGAAAAAATAATTGCCATGTGCAATTACCAGGAGGAGGATTATGCCAATGCGGTTAAAGGGTTGTTAAGCTTCCTGGCTAAATACCCTACAGATGCAGAAGCAACTTACACCTTGGCCAGAAGTTATTTAGACATGGAACAATTTAAAAATGCAGTGCCCTATTACAACAAAGCCATTTTATTAAACCCGGATAAAAACGCCTGGACTTATGAGTTAGGAATGATTTATTACACATTAACTGATTATAAAAATGCTGTAGTATATTTTAATAAAGCTGCCGAAAAAGGTTATCCAAAAAAGAGTGATTTTGTTGAAAACTTAGGATACGCCTATATTTATTCCGGTCAGTTTGATGAAGGTGAAAAAATGTTACTCAGTTTATTGGAAAAAAAGCCTGACAATAAGGAATTGCTACGGGATATTGCTGAAGCCTATTACAATGGAAAGCTGTACGACAAGTCGTTGGGCTATTGCCAAAAATTAATGGAAATGGATATAAAAGATGGTAAAGCACTTTACCAGGCTGGATTATGCTTTCAAAAAATGGGACAGAAAGAGAAAGGTCAGGGCATGTGTGACAAAGCAATTGAGCTTGATCCATCTTTAAATGGCTTGAGACAAAAACAAATGACAGGTTTCTAACACAACTAAAATATACAATTGTAAAATCACCGATTGTCGATTGGGGATTTTTTAGTTGTAGGATTCTCCGTGCAGATTTCCAGATATTTTCATCAGGCATTTTTAGATGTGGTGAGAGTTGTGGGTAATACATCAGCATAAAACCCCCTGATCTTATCCGGGCAAACCATTTTCTCCGTTAAAATGAGCACTGATATCCACTTCTGTAAAAGAATTTAATTTATCAAGGTCTAAAATAGTTTTGTCGCTTTCTTCATTTTTATGATACATGGGTAAAAACTTAGCCCCTAGTACTATTTCCTTTAATGTATAAGATGAACGTGATACAACCGTGTTGCTAAACATATCATCAAACGCTTTTATAAACACCAAAATTTCCCCCGTACAATTCTGGTAATCATCTTTTGAAAATTTATAAAATGGACTTTCTTCATTAATCGGGTGCACAATGGTCCAGCTAAGCGTAAGTGCATTTACCCGGCTGTATTCAAGGTCCATCAAAAAAAACTTATTGGTTGCAATACCATTTTCTTCCATGGTTAGCCCAACCGATAACCTTGCCTCCGCATCGGTTAAATTGTTGTTTTTGTATGGAACAACTCTCATCATAATAGCCAGGCCATTTTTATAGGGAGCCAGAATGGCGTTGTGGCTAAACTTTAAATAAGCCTTTGGTTTACTAAAGCGCCCATACAATAAACCGGTAGCAATAGCAAAACTTAGCAAACCCATCAATGCCTCAATTGAGGCCACTGCACTCGCCAAAAAACCTGTAGGATTTATACGGCCATAACCAACAGTGGTAAAGGTTTGAGCACTAAAAAAATAAGCTTCACCAAATTTTTCCCAGAAGGTATTGGCGTACATACCACTTAAATATTCAAGCCCAATAAAAAGATATATAGCTGCAAACAGCAAATTTACCAACGCATAAAACAGTATAATCAACCCTAAAAATTTAAAATTGGGCATCTGCAGCATGGTGTGGAACCAGCTAAAACGTTGAAAAAAAGACAGGCCTCTTTTTTTAACATTGGGCAGACCGTCCTTGTTAACAAAGCGACCGCCGTAGGCTGAGTTATTGTTGCCAAAACCGGTATTAGCAATTGCTTTTGCCCGGAAATTTATTTTTGTTAAAAATGCCATAACTTAAAATAATAGTGCTGTTAATAATCCAAATATAAATTTTGCTTTTGTCCCTTTCCAATAAAAGAAGCAGCTAAAAACAACAGCTTCTTTTTTCAATAATAAATCAACAAATTTACTGGTTATCATTTAATACTTTTGAACCTATGAATGTTGTATGGCTTACCAGTTGGTTCCCTAACCGCACAAACCTCACCACCGGCGATTTTATTGAGCGGCATGCACTTGCTGTTGCTCCTTTTGTAAAGTTACTTTCTGTAATTACTGTTATTAAAGATGATGCCTTGCCAAAGCATCAAGTTGACATTCAATATCGGCAGGTAGACAACCTTCATATTTATACTGTTTATTATGGCCCCGTTGGGTGGAGTGGGGTTGCAGAAAAATTGCTAGCTCAAATAAAATACCTTTCACTTCAAAAGAAAATATTTAATCAGGTTAAGGAGTCGGCAGGTATACCTGATTTGGTGCATGTACATGTGGCTATGAAAGCGGGTATTTTTGCAGGAATTATAAAGAAAAAATATGGGGTGCCTTATCTTGTAACCGAGCATTGGTCAGGGTATTATAAGGTGAGTAAGCCCAATATTTATCAGATGGGAAAGGGTTATCGATGGTTTAATAATAGCGTGTTGAAAAATGCTGCATTACTGCTTCCTGTTACCAAAAATTTAGGGGAAACCATCAACAGAGATTTCGTACAATTGCCTTACCGGGTAATTCCAAATGTGGTGGATACCAACCTGTTTTTTTATAAATCTTTTTCGCCACCGGTATTTCGTTTCATTCATCCGTCGTACATGAACTATCCAAAAAACCCGGAAGGTATTTTACAAGCGTGCAGGCAACTAAAAAATTTGGGCTTCCAGTTTGAGTTAGAGATGATTGGTAACATGGATTCCAACCTATTAAACATGGCAGATGATTTAGGCTTGTTAAACGAAAATGTTTTTTTTGAAAAAGAAATACCCTATTCCGAAGTAGCCTGGCGAATGCAACAATCCTCAGCATTATTACTATTTAGCCGTTACGAAAATTTACCCTGTATTGTACTGGAGGCCTTGTGCTGTGGCTTGCCGGTAATCAGCAGTCGTGTGGGCGGTCTTGCAGAGGTTATTAACGACAGTAACGGATTGTTGGTTGAAAAAGAAAACATTGCTGAACTTGTTAAAGCTATGCGACAAATAATAGACGGGTATCAACATTATAACCGGCCAGCAATAGCTGCTGCTGCAAGTGCTTTGTATAATTATGCGGTGGTAGGCAACTCTATTGCAAATGCTTATTCAGACGTACTAAAAAAATAGCAATGCCATTTAAAATTTTTCTGTTTTAAGTACATCAATCACTGATTTCAAAAAATAGCCACCGGTCGTTTTTTTGCTAATAGCCAGTGCATTTTTATGCATTTTATTAAATTGCTCATCGCTCATTTGTTGAATTTTTCCTGGTATTTCCCTAAGGCTTTTTACAGTAAAACCGATATCGTGTAAATTTACAAAAGCAGCGCTGGCGCTTTGCTCCCACACAATTACAGGTAAGCCTGCCGTGAGGTACAGGCTCAATTTGTGCGGATTGTTGTAACGCAGATAATCATCACCCTCGTCTAGTAAGTTACCATCCCACACCAATCCAAAAC
>JANPNY010000554.1:0-1559 GCA_031427745.1 Chitinophagaceae bacterium
GGATAAAAAAAGCAATTACTGGTTTGGTACCAATGGAGGCGGATTAAGTAAATTTGATGGCAAAGTCTTTACTAATTATTCCACCGCACAGGGGCTTGCCGGTAATACCGTTTGGAGTATAATTGAAGATGAAACCGGAAACCTTTGGCTAGGTACCAACGGTGGCGTTAGTTGGTTTAACGGAAATGTATTTACCAATTATACCACCAATCAAGGGCTGGCCAATAATGCAGTAAGAGCCATAGTTGAAGATGAAAAAAGTAATTATTGGTTCGGTACAGACGGAGGAGGCTTAAGTAAATTTTCGGGCAATAGTTTTATAAATTATACAACCGTACATGGACTTGCTAATAATATAGTATACAGCATTCATGAGGATAAATCCGGGAATCTTTGGCTGGGTACTTCAGGTGGAGGTGTAAGTAAATTCGATGGAAATACTTTCACCAACTACACAACCGCACAAGGGCTTGCAAATAATAAAATTTACAGCATTGCTAACGATCAGTCAGGTAACAGTTGGTTCGGTACCTCTGGCGCTGGTGTTAGTAAATTTGATGGTAACAGCTTCACCAATTATACTACGGAACAGGGGCTTGCAAGCAATACCGTTTTTAGCATTATAGAAGATAAAAACCACAAATTATGGTTTGGCACTTCGGGTGGAGGGGTTAGTAAATTTAATGGTAATAGTTTTACCAATTATACAACGACACAGGGACTCGCCAATAACGAAGTTTTTTGCATTCTGCAAGATAAAAAAGGCAACTATTGGTTTGGCACATCCGGCGGCGGCGTTAGTAAATTCGATGGAAAAAGTTTCATTAATTATACTACTGACCAGGGATTGGCAAGTAATGTGGTTTGGACAATTACCGAAGATAAATCAGGCAATTTATGGTTCGGTACGCAAAACGGGCTAAGCCTCCTGCGCTTTGAAACAGTAGCAAGTATTGATGTAAATCTCCCAACGAAAGCACCTTTTTCAGAACACTTATTTCAATCTTTTACCACCAAAGAAGGGTTACCGGATAATTTTGTTACACAGGTTGTACAGGGTAATGATGATATATTGTATATAGGAACCAACCTTGGATTTTGCGAACTTATTGCTGGAAATACCAGTAATGGTTCACAAAAAAAATGGACTGTAGGAAAAATATTTAATTCGCTTACTGCCTACCCCGTAAAAGACATAAATGGAGGCCAGGGTGCCATGTTTAAAGACAGCAAAGGAATTATCTGGATAGGAACAGGCTCCGACAAAACAGGACTGGTACGGTTTAATTCACAGGCTATTGTTAACAGCAGCAATAGGCCCCCGGTGATTGTTATTGAGCGTGTAAAAATAAACAATGAAAATATTTGTTGGAACGATTTAGACACTAAACATACGGATGAAAAATTTGATAGCAATGCTACAGCTCCAAATATTAATGACGAGGTTAACACTTTCGGCAGGCCGTTAAGCAAGGTTGAAAGAGACTCTATGCGTAAAAAATTCAGTAATATTTTATTTGACGGCATCAGCAGTTGGAATTCCGTTCCCGAAAAGCTGG
>JANPNY010000555.1:0-4359 GCA_031427745.1 Chitinophagaceae bacterium
GAATGTAGCAGCCGGAGCAAATCCAATGGATTTGAAACGTGGTATTGACAAAGCAGTTGCGAAAGTGGTTGAATCACTTCAGAAGATGAGTCAGAAAGTTGGCGATGACAACAAAAAGATTCAGCAAGTTGCTTCCGTTTCCGCTAATAACGATGCTGAAATCGGTAAACTTATTGCAAGTGCAATGGAGAAAGTAAAGAAAGAAGGAGTTATTACAGTTGAAGAAGCAAAAGGAACTGACACTACCGTTGATATCGTAGAAGGTATGCAATTTGATCGTGGATATGTTTCCCCGTATTTTGTAACCAACAGCGAAAAAATGCAGACTGAATTGCAGACTCCTTATATATTAATTTATGATAAGAAAATTTCTGCAATGAAAGACATTCTTCATATACTGGAGAAAGTTGCTCAAACAGGTCGTCCGTTATTGATCATCGCTGAAGACCTCGAAGGTGAGGCATTGGCAACATTGGTAGTAAATAAATTACGTGGCACCATTAAAGTAGCTGCTGTTAAAGCACCTGGTTTTGGTGACAGAAGAAAAGAAATGTTGACTGACATTGCTATCTTAACTGCAGGAACTGTTGTTAGCGAAGAGCAAGGTTTTAAATTAGAGAATGCTGATTTAACCTATTTAGGTCAGGCAGCTTCTGTAACGATTGATAAAGACAACACAACCATCGTTGGCGGTAAGGGCACTAAAAAATTAATCACAGAACGTGTTAATCAAATTAAGGCACAGGTAGAAAATACTACTTCCGATTACGATAAAGAAAAATTGCAGGAGCGTTTGGCTAAATTGGCCGGTGGTGTTGCAGTTTTATACGTAGGTGCTGCTACCGAGCTGGAAATGAAAGAAAAGAAAGATCGTGTAGATGATGCTTTACATGCTACGAGAGCTGCTGTTGAAGAAGGTATTGTACCAGGCGGTGGTGTTGCTTACATCCGTGCCATCGAAGCGTTGGAGCCTAAAGTAAAAGGACAGATTGCAGATGAGCAAACAGGTATGGCAATTGTACGCAGAGCTTTAGAAGCTCCTCTTCGTACCTTAACTGAAAATGCTGGTATAGACGGTTCTATTGTTGTACAAAAAATTAAAGAAGGTAAAGGAGATTTTGGTTTTAATGCAAGAACCGAGATTTACGAAAACCTCTTTAAGGCTGGTGTAATTGATCCAACTAAAGTTAGCCGTGTTGCGTTGGAAAATGCAGCTTCAATTGCTGGTATGTTACTAACCACAGAATGTGTTATAGCAGACAGGCCAAAAGAAGAAGCAGGGCATGCACACGGTGGTGCACCGGATATGGGCGGCATGGGAGGTTATTAATACAATAGACTTTCAATATTTAAACAATCCCCTTCAAATTTTTGGAGGGGATTGTTTTTTACCAGCATCCTCATTGGATATTATCGTTGACATGTTGTGTTTTTTTGGTAACCCGCTTATAAATACGAAGTAAATTTTTAGAGTTCTATTTAGTTCAAAAGCACTTGTTGGTAGAGATAGTCAGTTTACTTGGCTTGCAATCCGGTATCCAGTTTTAAATCCTTTTCAACAACTTTTAAACCCTGGTTTAACTGGCCTTTGTATGTTTTGCTGTTCTGCAGACTTTTATTTTCAAGCGTGTTCATTAGTTTGTCCCAGATAAGGAAATAATTGCCGTAGTTACAATTGAATTTTTTATGATGAACATCATGATTTGTTACGGTATTCTGCCAGTTAAAAAACCAATGCCTGGCAAGTTTATCAGGCATAAATTCGTACCCGCCATGCCCTGCTACATTCGAAATTAAATTGTACAAATGAAATGCTCCAAACATGATGGGGTGAATGGGAAATAGAAAAATCAATACGATATAAACAGTGCTGTGGATAATTGCCTCACCGGGGTGAAAGGCAAGCACACCAAAGGGTGTAGGGCTGGTTGATTTATGATGGGTAAGATGTATGTGGCGGAATACCCATTTCAAATGCATGAAGCGGTGGGCCCAATAGAAAATGGTATCGTTTACAAAAATGTTTATGAACAGACTCAGCACAAAATATAATTTACTGTAATCGCTGATGGAAAAATACATTTTTGTATATCCACGTATAGCTGCTTCGTACATGAAAAAACCTGCGAAAGAAAAGATAACGGTAGCAGACAAAGAATCTTTTATTTCACGCCGTATCTGTGGACTGCCAGGATGTATATTTTGCTGTATTTTAAAATGTTTCCATTTCCCTTTGTTTTTTTTGTAAACGATGTAATAAAATATAATTACAGGAACAAAATAATACAGCAACATTATAGTAAATGCTGCAGCAAGGTGGGTGAGTAAGGTTGATAGCGTTTGCATGTTTGTCAGGTTTAATTTTAATAAATAAAACCAAACCTACAAGCGAAAGGCAGTAGCTGATAATTGAGAATCTGTTCCGGGTAGCTGAGCTGTATTAGTTATTACTAAAACCGAAAACCGATAAATGAAGAATTGCAATTAATGCAATTAAGAATGTTGTAAAACAATGAGAGCGTATTTATTAATTTAAATTATTTTATCTTTTTGCAATTAATACTAAAAAAATAATACAATAAATCTCGATAGACTTATATTGATGTTTCCCCCATTGGCAGCCTGTTCGTAGCATTTTTTTGCGGTAAGGTCTTTAGTGAGGCTTCAATAATTGTTCAGCAATCAATAAGTCACGGGGAGTAGTAATTTTAATATTATCGTCTTCCCCTTCAATTAAATGAACCGGGATGCCGAACGCTTCTACCACAGTAGCTTCATCCGTAAATTTATCTTTAAAATCTATATTGTACGCAGGCAGTAAAATTTTGCTGTGAAAGGTTTGTGGCGTTTGCACCAGTTTAATCATGCCTCTGTCTATAGCTTCGTTGCTGTCACCTCTCACCAATCTTATACTATCCTTTGAATTGATAACGGGAATTGTTGCCCCATTTTCCAACGCAGCTTCATAACATCGTTGTATCAAAGATGTACTTAGCAGGCACCTTACCCCATCATGCACAAAAATGATGCTTTCTTCCTTTACCAGGTAAAGGCCGTTTTGAACAGAATGAAACCTTGTTCTACCGCCGGTAGTAATTTGAATTCGGTTGTAATCAAAAAAGGCATCTATTATTTCTTGTCCTGCTGCAATATATTCTTCCGGCAACACCAGGATAATTTTTAAATCGCTGTAGGCCTCTAAAAAAGTGTGTAGTGTATAATATAAAATGGGTTTACCATTCAATAATAAAAACTGCTTGGGTAAGGGAGTGTTCATTCTTGCGCCATTACCTCCGGCAACAATTACTGCAATTTTTTTCATAGATAAAATCCTGTTTTCTTCAATCAAATTTATTTGTAGCTCTCAGTAGAAAGTCTACGGCAACAATAACAAATACTAAAACAAAAACAAAAACCTTTCATCAACTACTAGCTGCCGACTATTCATCTTTATAAATACGTACAAAGTTTGTTCCATCGCTGCTTTTGGCACCCCGGTACATTCCTTCGCTGTTAAATAATAATGCTACGTTACCGGCTGCATCTACACCTACCATTCCGCCTTCGCCTCCAATTTTTACCAGTTTATTGTTTACAACTTCATACATGGCAGCTTCCAAACTAAGACCTTTGTACTGCATCAGGCAACTTACATCATAGGCAGCCACTGCTCTTATAAATAGTTCGCCATGACCGGTACAGCTAATGGCGCAGGTACTGTTGTTGGCATAGGTACCGGCACCTATCATGGGGGTATCTCCAATTCGTCCGTACTTTTTATTGGTCATGCCGCCTGTGCTGGTTGCAGCCGCTATATTGCCATCCCTGTCGCAGGCGGCAGCACCCACCGTTCCAAATTTTTTATCTTTTACATCAACTATCAATTCCGGTTCTTTGCTATGATCTAGTGCATACACATCGCTACTGCGTATTTGAATCCATTGATCGTAGCGGAACTGGGAAAAGAAATAGTCATCAGGTGCTGTCGGAATACCCTGATTCATTGCAAAATCATAGGCGCCTTTTCCACTCAAAAAAACGTGATCGCTATTACGCATTATTGCAGTGGCCAGTGCAATTGGGTTGCGTATGTTACTTACGCCTGCTACTGCACCCGCAGATAAATCCTTTCCGCTCATGATTGCTGCATCCATCTCGTGTGTGCCGTCTTTTGTAAATACAGCACCACATCCAGCATTGAACAAAATATTATTTTCCAGTATTTCCACGCTTAAGGTAACCGCATCTGTCGCCGATCCACCTTGCTCCAGCAATGCATAACCTGCTGTCAATGCATTTTGCAGCCCTTGCAGATAAGCCTGTTCCAATTCCGGTGTCATGTCTTCTTTTAGTATGGTA
>JANPNY010000556.1:0-9807 GCA_031427745.1 Chitinophagaceae bacterium
TGCATATGCTGCTCAAACAGAAAGCAGTCCGATAGCACCATTTATTATTGAAAGAAGAGAAGTAGGCCCACAGGATGTACAAATAGACATTTTGTATTGCGGCGTTTGCCATTCTGATATACATCAGGCCCGCAACGAATGGGGTGGATCCATTTTTCCGATGGTACCCGGGCACGAAATAGTAGGACGTATTGTAAAAGTAGGTGAACAGGTTACCAACTTTAAAGTAGGCGATTTAGCCGGTGTAGGTTGTTTTGTAGATAGCTGCCGCACCTGCCCAAGTTGTTTGGCAAATGAAGAGCAATACTGCGATACAGCCATGGTAGCCACTTACAATGGCAGAGACAAAGAGGGGAATCCTACTTATGGCGGGTACAGTACCCAAATAGTAACAGATCAAAAATATACGTTGCACGTATCGGAAAAATTAGCATTGGAGGGCGTTGCCCCATTGTTGTGTGCCGGTATTACCACTTACTCCCCACTGCGCCACTGGAATATTGGAAAAGGGCATAAAGTTGCCATAGTTGGTCTTGGCGGACTTGGGCACATGGGTGTAAAATTTGCTGCTGCATTTGGCGCAGATGTTACGGTTTTAAGTACTTCTCCTTCCAAAGAAAAAGATGCACTTGCATTGGGAGCTCATCATTTTGCTGTTACCAAAGATGAGGCCACCATGAAAAGCCTGCAGGGGAAATTCGATTTTATTTTAAGCACCATCTCGGCACAGCACGACTATAACCAATACCTTAATTTATTAACACTTAATGGTACCATGGTGGTAGTGGGTGTACCGCCACAGCCATCTACCGTGCATGCATTTAGTTTGATAGGCAAGCGCCGTTCGCTGGCTGGTTCACTTATTGGCGGTATTAAAGAAACACAGGAAATGCTGGATTACTGTGCCGAACACAATATTGTATCGGATGTAGAAATAATAAAGGCTGATTACATCAATGAGGCATACGAAAGAATGTTGAAGGCAGATGTACGCTATCGTTTTGTTATTGATATTGCTTCTCTTAAATAAAAGAGACGTACTAATTTTTTCAGTCAAGACAGTCAGACTGGTTTTTTGTAGATTAAAATAATTAGCTGAATATGTTTGTTGATTTTAAATCAAAACTCCTATTTTTGCTGCCCCGAAAGGGAATTGTCCTGTAAAATGGATGATGGTGTGATAGCTCAGTTGGTAGAGCAATGGACTGAAAATCCATGTGTCGCCGGTTCAACCCCGGCTCGCACCACAGAAGATGCCTGGTGATCAAATAGGATTTGATTGTTGGGCTTTTTTATTTCGGGTAGACTGGGATTTTTGGGAGATTGTCTGGACTGGGATTTTATGGGATGATTGTCTGCACCGGGATTTTAGGAGATGATGGGGATTTATGAGATTTTATGATGGGATTATTCAGTTGTCTGGAATGGATTTTTATTCAATTGTCTGCACCGGGATTTTTGGGATGATGTAGATTTATGAGATTTTTTCAACGGGGATTTTGTGATTATCCGGGTTTATAGGATGGATGTTTTTTGTTGGTGAGCCGTTTAAATTCCATGCTTTTTGCGCCAAAATTTATTAGTAGTCCTATCTCAAGGTTGTAGGCTTCCAGGTAATTCATTGCTTGGGCAAGGTGAACATCTTCTAATTTTATCACCGCTTTTAACTCAACACTTATTATCTCCTGCACCATGAAGTCAACACGCCGGGTGCCAATTTTAATGCCATCATAATGAATCGGCATTTCAAACTCCCGGCCGTAGGCAATATTATTTTTTTTAAACTCTATTTCAAGCGCCCGCTGGTAAATTACTTCCTGAAAACCGTTGCCCAATGTTGCATGTACCTTAAAGGCTACCCCAATAATCCTTTCGGTAATTTCTCCATATTTCATAAAGAATTTATTTAGTATTAAGCCATAAAAAAAAATCAATAAAATCCGGAAAAGCAACTATCCCAAAACCATCAGCCACAGAATGCTTTCATCCCAAAAATCCAATCAATCTCTTAAAATCCCGGTACAGACAACTGCAGATTTTCAAAGGAGGCTGTAATGGATCTTCGGCCACAAATTCTTTTTAATAATTCCAGGGTAGCGAGTTCAACAGCATTTTGTTGTAACATGTAAAATCAGTTTTCTGTAGTTGTAAAATGGTGCAAAGAAAGCTTAAAACCGATTTGCGGAGATACGTCGACTTTACAATCTCCTGCCGGATGCGTGGCAGGCTATAGTATTTCATGATGGCTACCTGATCGTTCCAGCTACCATAGTTGAAAACTTTTTCCATTACAAACAAAGAAGATTTTTTCAAAATCTAATTCATCGAAGGATATATCCCAAAAAGCCTTTTTTGAAATGGCTGGTTTTAACATAATTATTGACGTATGTATAAGTAAAGTTAGGCATTCCCATATTTTGTTTAATTAGTTTTTAGGAGGAATTGTTAGTTTTAGTATTTACAAAAAGCCATCATTTTGTATGGCAGATATGGTAGTAGTTTATATGGGTGGCGGTGAGGTGCATCATAATTAGAATGTCAGTTCGTCGGTAGAGGGAGAGGGAGAATCCATATTCAAATCCGTATCATCCTCGGCATTCCATATTTCCAGGCAGGGGCAATATTCTTTAAAGATACAATCGGGTGCGTAACCGGTACAAAAATCAAAACCAATAAAGCCGCATTTAGGGATGGATGTTTTGGAGTTCAGGGTATCAACCGTGATGGCATAAGCAATGGGCAATGGTAATTTTTCAGGCAGGCTGATTTCAAGATTCCAGGAAAACATCAAGTGACCAAAGGCTTCGATTACTGTTTTCAATTCATCGCCGGTCAATTGATCAGGCGGCGGAAAATTAATGGCATCCAGACCGCAATAATAACCAAAAGAATGCTCCGCCTCCTCGCCTTCAACCCAGTTTTCTATCTCTTCCATTTCTTCTTCAAAAGTCATGGCTGGCTGGGGTGCTTCCTCCGGAATTTCGGCACGATAAGCATTGCTGATGTCGGAGAGCAGGTGGGGAAGATAGGGGTGCATGGCGACTTTTTAATTAGATGAATGTATAAGAATTTAAAGATGAAAAACTCAACTTTCGTATAAATCATTCTCCGGTTTTTTGTAAAGCAAGCAGGTATATTTTATCGGAATACAGCTATCATCATTAGTTCTTTCACAACGTACACTCACGCCCGGCTAACTACCCGGCCCTTGTGATTTGCTTTCAAACTTTTATCTACCTTAGTTCTTTCACAACTAAAATAAGTACAAACGGCAGGTGCTTGTATTCGGCAGCATCCATGTTTTTCGTAGCTTGTCGGCTGCTTTCCGAAGTTTTTTCTCTAAAGGCTCTTCTATTATTTCGTTTGCTTTTTTAGCCATTATGTTTGGTATAAGAATTTTTTGTTGGGGAAAGATACTTTTAAAATACACTAACAAGGTACGGTAAAAATAAAAAGCTCCCCTGTCATCAAATATCTATTAATCCCCCAACGATTTAATAATAAAACAGCGAAAACTAAAACTGTATCTTTCCGTAAAACCAACCAACGCATGCAGTCAATTCTGTTAATTATTATCATTATTCTTTTAACCATTGCCATTGTTCTACTGGTGGTATTCAGGCCAAAATCATCGGTAGTATTGCAGGTACTTTCTCAGCAAATTACTGAGCTGCATTCCAACATCACCAAAATTGAAATTACCCTGAAAGATGATTTTAGAACTAACAGGGAGGAGAATGCGGGCATAGCTAAAGACAACCGGGCTGAGCTGAACAATACGCTAAAAGATTTTGTGCTGGAACAGCGCAGCAAATTTGCGGAGCTTAAACAGGAACAAAAAGAATTAACCGGCAAAACGGTGGAGCAGCTTGAAAAAATCACCGGCAAGGTGGAAGAAAAATTAAGCGCATTGAACGAACAGGCAAAGGCGGATAATGATTTAATGCGGAAGGCGCTTGTTGAATCGTTTAAAAGCTTTGGCGAAACCTTTGAGAAGAATGTTCATTCCTTTAATGAATTGCAGAAAGAAAAATTCGGGCAGCTGGAACTGCGGCAGAATGAAATGGTACATAATACAGAGGTTAAATTAGAAAGTATCCGTGCCACCGTAGAAGAAAAACTGGAAAAAACGCTGAGCGACAGGCTGGGCGAAAGTTTTGAAACAGTGGGCAAACAATTGATTGAAGTACAAAAAGGGCTGGGCGAAATGCAAACACTGGCGCAGGATGTTGGTGGGTTAAAAAAAGTATTGAGCAACGTAAAGATGAGGGGCGGCATTGGCGAAGTACAATTGGCCATGCTGCTGGAACAGATACTGGCTCCCGACCAATATGAAGCGAATGTAAAAACCAAACCGGGCAGCAGCGACCTGGTGGAGTTTGCCATTAAACTTCCCGGCAGGGATGATAACAACCAGCAGGTATGGCTGCCCGTGGATGCCAAGTTTCCAAAAGATGTTTATGAGCAGTTGCAAACAGCCTACGATATCGGCGATATTATCCAGGTAGAAACAGCACAAAAAAACCTGGAAAATACCATTCGTAAAATGGCCAAAGACATCAGCGACAAATACATTGATCCGCCACATACCACCGATTTTGGCATTATGTTTTTACCCTTTGAAGGTATTTATGCCGAGGTGGTTCGCAAGGCAAGCCTGCTGGAAGATTTACAACGTAATTACAAAATTGTAGTATCCGGCCCCACCACACTGGCTGCTATTTTAAACAGTTTGCATATGGGCTTTAGAACGCTGGCCATACAAAAAAGAAGCAGCGAAGTATGGAAGGTGTTAGGAGCAGTAAAAAAGGAATTTGAAAATTTTGGTGGCCTGATGCATAAGGCACAGAGAAATATACAGACTGGTCTTGATCAGTTGGATGATGTAATGAGCAAAAGAACCAAGGCCATACAGCGCAAACTCCGTAGTGTGGAAACGCTGAATGAAGCAGATACCAAACTACTATTACCGGAAATTACAGATGCTGAAGCTGAGGAGGAGGATAGTGATCAATAAGCCATTTATCTGTAGCAACCGGCCAGGCACCAATACCGTAGTTTACTGCTCATTACAAACAGCCACAGGATAGAAACAAAGTTTTAACAAACTCCCCATTGGTGGAAAACAATTAAGGTCTTATTTTTACGTTATCAAAATCAAAAAAAAACTAAACGTATGAAAAAATTATTTTTATTAGCTACTGCAGCCTTGCTGGTAACCGGCGTAACATTCGCCGATAATGGTAAAAAGAAAAAAGAATGTAAAAAATCATGCTGCTCTAAAAGCGGAAAATCATGCAGCAAAGACAAAGACGCTAAAGAAAAAGAACCTGTAAAAGAAAAAACAGCCAGTTTGTAGAAATTATTTGAATAAAATAGATAGTCCCCTTCGTTGCAGAAGGGGATTTTTATTTTAGAATATAGCGGTCAACTGCTTAAGATGGCTCACGGTAAAAGTTGGTTGCAACGTGGTGGTGGTGTTGATGTGATTGACAAAAACATTGTCCATACCGGCGTTGATGGCACCTTGTATGTCGGCATCTAAATTATCACCCAGCATGATGCTTTGGTGCAAGCGGGCGCCGGCTTCGTTTAAAGCATATTCAAAAATTTCTTTTTTCGGTTTTAAACTGTTGCTTTTTTCTGAGGTTATCACATGGGTGAAATAATTACTCAGCCCGCTGTTGTTAAGTTTGCACCACTGTATTCTTTCAAAACCATTTGTAATTAGGTGCAGACCGTAATTCTTCTCCGTCAGGTAGTCCAGTATTTCTATTGTATGGGGGAATAATATTTTTTTGGTGGGCAGTATTTCCAGGAATTTTTCACTCATTACTTTAGCCAGCGGTTCATCAGCAATTTTAAATTCGAGCAAGGTGCGCCACATCCTTTTCCATTTGAGTTCCTCGCCGGTAATAAACCCTTTGTGATACCTGTCCCACAAAATTTCATTGTGAATTTTATACAATTTGTAGAAATCTTCAAATGGTACCACACCTTTTTCTTCCAGTTTAAAAAACGCATAGATTTCAATGAGTGTATCTTTGGCGTTGGCATCAAAGTCCCAGAGGGTATGGTCGAGGTCGAAAAAAAGGTGTTTGTATTTCATAATCCTGTTATAACTACAAAATTGCTGATTTATTACTTTAATCCGCTAAAATTGTATACTACTTAACTAAAAAACAATTGAAATTTTTGACATGAATATTAATGAAAGCAACCTAATGGGTAAAAATATTGTAGTAACCGGTGCATCTAAAGGCATAGGTAAAGCCATTGCAGCAGCCTTTGCAGCAGCAGGCGCCAACCTCTTTTTGTGTGCCCGAAATGCAGCGCAACTAAACAAGACTGTAGCTGAATTACAGCAGCAATACCAGGATTTAACAGTCTATTCAACCACTGCCGATTTATCGGTGAAAGACGAAGCAATCGCTTTTGGCAATTGGATAAACAAACAGGTGATGGCTATAGACATCCTTGTAAATAATGCGGGTGTGTTTTTGCCCGGCAGCGTACACAACGAAACGGATGGTATGCTGGAACAAATGATACAAACCAATTTATACAGTGCCTATCATCTTACCAGAACTTTATTACCTGCAATGATGGAGCAGCAACAAGGATCCATTTTTAATATCTGTTCCATTGCATCGCTGCAGGCATATAGTAACGGCGGCAGCTACAGCATCAGCAAGTTTGCATTGATGGGCTTTAGTAAAAATTTACGGGAAGAATTAAAGCGTTACAACATCAAAGTTGCAGCGGTTTATCCCGGCGCTGTACTTACCGATTCGTGGGGCAATTATGATAACTCCCATCATCGAATAATGGAAGCGACCGATATTGCTGCCATGATTTTAGCTGCCAGCAAACTTTCGGCAGGTGCAGTAATGGAGGATATTATTTTAAGACCGCTGCTGGGAGATTTGTAATGTAGTTGCAGCACTTAAATGGCAAATAAATTTTTATAAATAACCGACATCCCAAAGCCAATACACAATATAGACGACAACAATATTAACGTTACCTGCAACAACCTGGCTTGTAATATTTTTTTAGAAACCGGAAGACTAAACATAGCCGCCGCCACCAGCATGCCCAGGATAGAGCCTATACCAAAAATGAGTAAATATAGCATGCCCATTTGCACACTCGCCATTTGCAGCATTACAAGCAAAACCAATTCGCCACTGCCGGCAAGGCCATGTACCATGCCCACTCCATAAGATACAAGGTGCAATTTTTTTAACCCTGTATTGGTTACGGCTACCATTTGGGCTGCAGGAGCTGGAACATCTACCGCCGATAAAAATCCTTTTAACTTAAAGAGCCTGAACAATCCCAACACCACCAACATTATTCCAACACCCCCTTCTACAAAATGAAAATAAGCAGGGCTTACCCGTACTTTCAGCAGTAACATAATTACGCCCATCAGCAAGATGGTAGATGTATGGCCGAGCCCCCAAAAAACTCCATCCTTAACCGATTTAAAAGTGCTGTTTCGTTGGGATACAATATTGCTTACAGCCAACAAATGGTCCGTTTCAAAAGCATGGGCAAAGCCTGCATAAACAGTTAGAAAAAATGGAAATGGAAACATGGTTTTGTATAGCTTGAAAATATAATGCGGTGATTGCAGATTAAACTTCCGGCTGGTGGGTAATCGCTAATGCAGTTTTCTTTTCCTGCACTTTATTCATTATCCAGTTGCACCACTCCTCCATTCCATCGCCTTTTAAACTGGATATGGTTATCACTTCAATATCAACATTTACATCCCGTGCATCTTTGGTTACTGCGTCAACAGAAAAGGGAACATAAGGCAGTAAGTCGGCTTTGGATACCAGCATTAATTCACTGGTTAAAAACATACGGGGATATTTTTTAGGTTTATCATCACCTTCGGTACAAGCCAAAACAGTTACCCTTACATCTTCTCCCAAATCGAAAGCTGCAGGACAAACGAGGTTGCCTACATTTTCAATAAACAATACATCCACTCCTTGCAAGTTAATGTGGTCCAATGCCTGGAATATCATCTGGGCTTCAATATGGCACATTCCGCCTGTTACAATTTGCAAGGCGTTGATGCCGACGTCTCTCATCCTGATGGCATCTCTTTCTGTTTCGGGATCACCCACCAAAACAGCCATATTTAATGTTGATGCAAGGCGTTTCCCGGTCTCCTGCAGCAGGCTTGTTTTGCCACTGCCTGGCGAAGAACAAATGTTTATCACCAGTATTTCCGGTAGTCTTTGCCTGATGGCTTTTGCTACAAAATCATTTGCTTTTAATAAATTAAGGGTGGTGTTTTCACATTGTACCGAGCCAACGGGGGCCTGGTTACTTTTTGGTTTTGTTACATTCATTGATTGAATATTTTTTTATTTAAATCCTACTGATTATTGTTCTTCAAACTCAACTTTATTAATCATCATTTCTAATCCCTGTACGATGTTATTGCAGGGTTTTCCGCAGGTACACACAAAGGTATAATTCAATACTTCGGTGTTTTTATCACATGCATCGCAATGAATTAAAATGGGCAATACTTCCACATGTAAACTGCTGTTGTTGTACCTGGGTTCATCGAGCAAAACGGCTTCAAAAGCATTTTGCATCAGGATGGGCTGAACGTTTGACAAAATTCCCACCTGTAAATAAATCCCTCTCAATTTTTCTATCTTCTTCGGAAACGATTCTTCCAGCGTTTTAAAAATATTTTTTACAAGCGATATTTCGTGCATACAATTTAATGATAATGCCACCTGTTTTTGTTGTGATAAACATCCATAAACAGGCCTGGGCTATAACCTTCTTTTTTTTCAAAAATTCCCAAGGGATATTTTCATCAGCAATTATTTTCGTCCCTGCTTCCGTTCACTTATTTATAAAATCCTTTAATTGGATTAGATAAATGTTGCCTCTCTTTTCTGCAAAATAATCGGCTGTTAAGGCCAGCAAAGCCATGATGGCGAGTGCCATGCCAAAACCTTTCCAAAACAGTTGTGCTTCCTTGCTATTAAAATAAAAAAACAGTGCAATGCCCAGCAGGGCCAAGGCAATTTCTACATACCGGTACAGCACAAAATTCTTCATTACCACTTCCATCCTTGGTAATTCCTTTTGTTTTAATTCTCCGGGATTTATACCGAGTGCATATACATTTCTTTTTCGGTCTTCGTCACTTCTTTTATATACAGTAAAACCCACTATTCCCAATAATAGGCCAACGAGTACTAATGGTATCGCTAAGCCTTTATAAAAGGACGTCCTTAAAAAGAAGACAGCAATGATGCCCATCACAATACCTGCAATACCAATTGCCATAAATATCCAGCTTTCCGCCTTTTCTGCAAGAAAGTATTTTTCGATCGCTTCTTTTGAAAGCATATTAATTTTGTTTAAGCAGCAGCTTTATTAATCCGGCAACAGAAACTATGCACCACACGCCTTCCAGCAAAATGAAAGGTACATAATTTATCAGCATAGACGCATAGCATGCAAGCCCGGCACCAATAATGTTCATGCAAAAAAACAATATTCCTTCTTTGGTTATAATAGAAAAAGTATTGAAAAAATAGGCTAGTAAGATAAGCCCAACTCCTATGCTGCCGATGATGTCGTTGTA
Source organism: Chitinophagaceae bacterium (assembly GCA_031427745.1). Lineage (GTDB taxonomy): Bacteria > Bacteroidota > Bacteroidia > Chitinophagales > Chitinophagaceae > Ferruginibacter. The sequence continues at coordinate 9,635 of JANPNY010000556.1, forward strand.
ATTCATTTGAATGATTTTATAATTGAACTGAGAAGCCTGCATTTTCCAAAGCCTTAATGGCCGCTGATAATTTTTCCTCCTTTACCAGTACATAATCTGTATCGTAGGTAGCAATTACGCATATATTTACAGTTGCATCTGCCAGGGCCTTAGAGAACTTAGCCGTAATACCG
>JANPNY010000557.1:0-4577 GCA_031427745.1 Chitinophagaceae bacterium
ATATTCTGAATTTGAGATCCGGTGAGCTCATCATCAAATACTACCAGTTCTACCGCACTATGACTGATAAGATATTGCCGTATTTCTTCCAGTTTTCCCTTACCAACAAAGGTTCTGCTATCTGGATGAGGTAGCTTTTGAATAAATTTTTTTACAGGAATTACGCCAGCGGTTTCTGATAAAAAAGCCAGTTCATCCAGGTATTCATTCAGTTGTTCCGATGACTGACCGGGTGTTACTATACCAACCAATACGGTTTGCTGTTCCTGCTTTAATTGTTTTTTGTCTATCAATGTATGTATTGTTTTTGCCTGAAAAGTAATTTGCAAATTGAACCGCCTGATTCAATTTTAAACCATCAACAAAATTACAGTATTGCACCTTCTCTGCTGATAGATATTTATTAATACTTCAACCCGGATTTTGAAGGGTATTAATTCCTCAAATGAATGTAGCAGTGGGGTTACCTTTTTTGATCGGGAGCTGTACAACAAGCCATTAATAAACTAAAAATGTTCCGTGGATAACCCGCCGGAACATTTTTAAAGAAGTTATATTCAACTAATTTTTTTTAACCGTTACGTCGGGTGATGTTACCCACTTTTTCATTTCTTCACAGCTTTTAAATTCTTCATCCACTTTAATATAATAGGTAGGTATTTTTTCGTTAAACCATCTTTCCAGGGCATTGTTCTTTTTTTCTTCTAAAGCCCGGTGCGCTATTTTACTGTAATCGTCTTTTATATTTTCCCGGTGTGGTTCTGTTTTACTAAGCAGGTAAATAATTCGTACCCCTTTCTTTCCTCTTTCGTCTGTAAACTCGGTTGGCTGTGAGTATTGGCCTACCCGTAAGTCCTTCATCATTAATACCAGGTCCTTGTCTAACTGGTCGATGGTAATGTAAGTACTGCCTTCATTATTCGATTTACGGCCACCGGTAAACTTGCTTGATTCATCGTCGCTGTACTTTGAAACTGCTTCACCAAACTGAATGGTTCCGGCAATTAATTTTGATCGGACAGTGTCTAATTTGGATAAAGATGCACTCACTTCTGTTTTTGTAATCTGTGGAATTTTCAAGATGTGTCTGACTACTGCGTCATCGCCTGCCCGATTCAACATTTGAATAATGTGATAACCAAACTTACTTTTAAATGGTACAGAAATCTGGTTTTCCTTTAACGAAAAGGCCTTGCTTAAAAAAGCCGGATCCCATTGTTTCTCGTTCCTGTTTAATTCGTAGCGGCCGCATTTATCTTTACTTCCCGGATCATCTGAGTAAACCGCTGCAAGGGTACAAAAATCTTTTTTACCACTTTCCAGCTGTAGCTTAAATTCTTTGAGTTGATCAAGGGAGTATTCTTCCGCATCCCTTCCTGCTTTGGGATAAACTACAATTTGCCCAATCTCCAACTCACTTTCATAATAGGGTAAACTGTCTTTGGGTAATTTATCAAAATAACCCTTTACTTCATTGGGTGTAATCCGGGTTTCTTCCACAATTTTGTTACGCATATCGCCTGCCAGTTTCCTTTCCCGGAACCCATCTTTAAAATCTTCTTTTAACTGGTACAGCGTTCTGCCCGAAATTTCTTCCAGTTTTTCTTTTGATCCGTATTGGTTGATAAAACCCCTTATCTGGTTATCAATTTGAGATGAAATTTCTTCATCAGTAATGGGGAGTGAATCCTTTTCGGCTTGCAACACAAGTGCCTTTATGCCCATTGCCTGCTCAAGCGATAAGCACCTTGCATTAGATGGCACTTCAATTCCCTGGCGTTGCATATCAAGTATGGTATTGTCAATATCACTTTTTAAAACCACCTTGTCCCCTACGATGGCAATAATTCTGTCTGCTATTATCTTTTTTGGTTGAGCAAAGGAAATTACCAACAGAAAATTTAAAATAACTAATGCGCCAATTTTTTTCATTCCAACAAATTATTTTCAAAAATAAGGCAGATGAAATACTATGAAATCATCTGCCGTTCGTATTAACAAATGTTTGTACCGTTGTTGTGAATTGTGAGTAGTGAATTGTGAATTGTGAGTAGTTAATTGTGAATAAAGACTATTCGCTACTGCATATTTATTCACCATTAACCATTCACTATTGACCATTCACTATTGACCATTCACTATTGACCATTCACTATTGACCATTCACTATTGACCATTCACCATCCACCATTGACATCCTTCTTACAACGTCCTCTTCACTTCCACTTCTTCAAAGGCTTCCACAATATCCCCTACTTCGAGGTTAGCATAATTTTTAATGGTTAAACCACACTCCATATTATTGGTTACTTCCTTCACGTCATCTTTATAACGCTTTAAACTACCCAACTCGCCTGTGTAAATTACAATACCATCTCTTACAAGCCTAACCCTGTTGTTCCTGGATATTTTACCTTCAATTACAATACATCCTGCAACTGTTGCCTTATCAAACTTATACGTTTCTTTCACTTCCACATTGGCCAGTATTTTCTCTTCAATTCCTGGCTCCATCATACCTTCCATTGCACTTCTTATCTCTTCAATTGCATTATAAATGATAGAGTATAATTTTATCTGGATAGATTCATTTTCTGCAAGTCTTGCAGCCTGTATGGAAGGACGCACGTTAAAGCCTATAATAATTGCATCCGATGCATTGGCCAATGTAACATCACTTTCTGTAATAGCACCCACCGCCTTGTGAATTACTTTTACTACAATTTCTTCTGTACTTAATTTTTGTAATGAATCACTCAACGCTTCTACCGATCCATCCACATCACCTTTTATAATTACATTCAATTCTTTAAAGTTACCCAATGCCAATCTGCGACCAATTTCATCCAGCGTAATGTGTTTCCTGGCTCTCATACCCTGCTCTCTCAAAATCTGGCCACGTTGGTACGCTTTTTCTCTTGCCTCACTTTCATCAGCATATACTTTAAATGTTTCGCCGGCCTGCGGTGCACCATTTAATCCAAGTATTAAAACCGGGGCTGATGGCGGTGCTATTTCTGAACGAATGTTTCTTTCGTTGTACATAGCTTTTACTTTTCCAAAGTATTGGCCGGATACAATCATATCGCCTAGTTTTAATGTACCATTCTGCACCAATATGGTGGCTACATATCCACGCCCTTTATCCAAAGATGCTTCAATTACAGTACCGCTTGCTGGTTTTCCAGGATTTGCTTTCAGCTCAAGAATTTCAGCTTCCAGCAATATTTTTTCCATCAATAAATCAATATTTAAACCTTGCTTGGCACTTATTTCCTGGCTCTGGAATTTACCACCCCAACTTTCAACCAATATATTCATGGAGGCTAACTGCTCCTTAATTTTTTCGGGGTTAGATCCATCCCTGTCAATTTTGTTAATGGCAAATATCATTGGCACATTCGCTGCCTGTGCATGGGAGATAGCCTCTTTTGTCTGAGGCATTACTGCGTCATCTGCAGCTATCACAATCACAGCAACGTCTGTAACTTTTGCACCTCTTGCACGCATGGCCGTAAAGGCTTCGTGGCCGGGTGTATCAAGAAATGTAATTGATTTCCCGTCTTTCAATTTTACCTCGTAAGCACCAATGTGTTGGGTGATACCACCTGCTTCACCTGCAATTACGTTGGTATTTCGTATGTGATCGAGTAAAGATGTTTTACCATGATCTACGTGGCCCATGATGGTTACAATAGGTGCCCTTGGTTTCTTTTCTTCTTCCGTATCATCATCGTCATCTTCTTCCAATTCTGCAGCATCTTCTACCCCAATAAATTCAACTTCAAAATTAAATTCGCTGGCAACCAACTCTATCACATCTGCCTCCAGGCGTTGATTGATGGATACCATGATACCGAGGTTCATACATTTACTGATAACATCAGCAAAACTTACTTCCATCAACCCGGCGAGTTCACTCACCGATATAAATTCTGTAACCTGTAGTTTGTTGCTTTCTTCTCCGGACCCGGCTCTTTGTTCGGACAGTTCGTCTCTTTTTGCCTTTCGGTATTTTGCTTTAAGGCTTTTGCCCCTTCCGCCTCCGCCAGATAATTTAGCCTGTGTTTCCTTTATTTTATCCTGAATTTCTTTTGCATCAATTTCCCTTCCTTCCTTGCGTGCCGCCGGTGCTGGCTGACGACTAAATCTTCCAGCGCCCGGAGCGCCTGATCTGCTGGTAGATGCACCACCCTGACCACCTGGAGCTGGTCTGTTCATATTTGATCCACCAGTACCAGCTGAACCCCGGTTGATATTGGATGAGCCTGGAGCACCCGGTCTGCTACGATTGGGATCAAATCCTCCACCTGCCCTGTTGGGCTGTGCACCTGTAGATGGCTGGCCACCAGGTGCACCTCCTTTACGCTCAATTGGAATGCGTTTGCGTTTGCGTTTATCTTCTGCTTCCCTTTTGGGTCTTGTATCACTATCAACCGGTAAGTCAATTTTACCTAATATCTTAGGGCCTTCCAGTCTGTCTGCCTTAATATTTTCAATTGCAGGGGGCTGATCTGTTTTGGTATCTTCTGCTACCGGGGTTGCAGTTGTTGTTGGTATTTCTTCCTGTTCCTTTG
>JANPNY010000558.1:0-5104 GCA_031427745.1 Chitinophagaceae bacterium
TTTGAATGGCGATTTTTAGCATGTAAAGTTTCTTTTCCTGTCTGTTTACAGGTTGTTTGATGATTGACTATTTTTTGAATTACTTAAAACACAAAGGGCTCACCGTTTTGGTAAGCCCTTTGTTGAAATATGTTCTGTACATACATATCAGCATTGCTTACCTAATGGTAAAGTATGATGATGCTGTATGTGGGTGATTTGTTTCATTTGTGTTGCAAAGTAATGGCTGTTATATTATTTTACCAAAAAAATTTGTTGTCGCTATCCACCAAAGGCATATTTGCCCCAACTCCGCTGGTTAGCGGGAAGCCAATTTTACACCCAATAAAATTTCAACGGATACTCTTTTAAAAAGCTGCAATATCAATGCCCAGACCCGGTTTATCGGTATAGACAATTTTTCCATAATCAAAGCTTACACCTGCTGCAATGTCTTCTGCTAATAACAATGGGCCATCCATATCAACATAATCCAACAGTGGCGCCAATTGTGCGATGGCTGCAGTTCCCACCGAGCTTTCGTTCATGCAGCCAATCATTACTTTCATATCTAATTGCCGTGCATTTGTAATCATCCTTTTTGCAGGTGTAATGCCGCTGCATTTGGTGAGTTTGATATTGATACCATGGAAATACAAGTGGCATTTTTCAACATCATGTTCGCTCACACAGCTTTCATCTGCTATTAACGGTAGCGGCGATTTTTCATATAACACTTTCATTCCTTCCCAATTGTCTTTTGCCAGTGGCTGTTCTACAAACTCAACACCCAATTCTTTTAACAAGGGTATTTTTTCCAGGGCCTGCTCCAGTGTCCATCCTGCATTGGCATCTACTCTAAATATCGCATCGGTGTGTTGGCGTAAGGCAGTTACCATTTCAATATCGCCGGGTACACCCACTTTTATTTTATAAACGGGCCATGGTTTTTCCTGCATCTTAGCAATCATTTTTTCGATAGTATCAATACCAATTGTAAAATCTGTGACGGGGCTTTTGGCGATATCCAATCCCCATAATTCATGCAGTTGGCGGCGTTTCATTTTACCAAACAAATCCCATCCGGCCATGTCGATTGCACAAACCAAAAAAGGATTTGCCGGTAATAAATGATGCAGGTAATGCCAATATCTTTCAGGGTCGGAGAAGGCAAATTTTTCTATAAACTGCTTTTTGCGTTCCAGGTCTTCCATCATTTTTTCAACCGGAATATTGTAGTAGCTGATGGCGGGCGCCTCGCCGTAACCCTTGTGACCAAAGTATTCCAGCTCTACTACCAATGTTGGCTGGTGCGTTTTTGTGCCTTTGGATATGGTGAACGGATGGGTGAAAGGGAGATTGAATTGTTTGTAGGTTAACTTCATCATTAGTGCAATTTAATTAAAGGATGCACTTAACTGACCATGTTTTTCTACCATTGTTTGGGCTAAGTCTAATTTTGAGGTGTTAAAGCAGTATATAGATACAGCAAGTTCCAATATTATAACTTGATTCGTGAAGTGGTTGAAGAAATCAGCAACCGAAAGAAATGCCCTCAACCTTAGTAGAAAATTAGTTCAATAATACATACAACCTTATTACCTTATTTTGAAAAATGTTTGCCGATAGGATCCAATGTCTTTTGATAAAATTTAATAAAGGTTTCATACTCTTCCGTAAAAGTTACTTTGCGATGATGTTCAGGCTGATTTAAAATATACTTACATACCTTATCTATATCAGACTTTGATACTGAAAACGCAGAAGCGGATTCCTGCCAGGTAAAATTGCTGCCGCATAACTTATTCTGATTAATAAAATTTTGGGAACTCTCTGCCACAATTGAGGCCAATGTTTCTTCTGATAGTTTAGGCGAACGTGATACCAAAAAATGAACATGCTCAGGGTTTGCATATACGGCATATAAATGACTGGCATTATTATTTACAATACCAGTAATATATTTTTCAATACGTTCACGGTGCTTTTCAGAAATGACAGGTAGCCTGTGAACAGTGGTAAAAATAAAGTGGGTATACAGGTTGTTATACTCGATTTTCATCTTAATGGAAGATAAGGTAATAAGGTCATTTGCTAACTTAATTTTCTTTCTACTAAGGTTACCAGTTTATGATAACATACCAAGTGATCTATATCGTAAAATTAATATTTTTCTCAGTACCTCAAAATATGAATTAGCCCAGTATTCTCAATAAAAAAAATAATATTTTTAGGTATAAAAAATGTACCAATGGATGACACACTCGCCTTACGAAAAAAAGTAAAAGCATATATTGACAAGGCTGATCCAAAGACCTTGAAATTAGTTCATGCCATGCTTGAAGCTGAAGATGATTACAATGATTGGGATAGCCTTCCAAATGAATTAAAATCTTCTCTTACAAATAGCATTAAACAAGCCAGCGAGGGTAAATTAATTCCGCATGAAGAAGTAGTAAAAACGTATAAGAAATGTTTTACAAAATAAGTTGGACGCCAAGCTCAATAAAGATATAAAGTACAAGAGTGCGACGCCACTTAAGCTACATTCATATTCTACAGCCGGGTTCAAACAAAAAACTACCGCCCGCTAGCCACTACGTAGCTTTTGAGCTCTTCGTTAAAATTAATTTCCTGTAGCAAGGCTTCTAAACTCATGTGCATCCTATAACGCCAATAATGTTTAGGATCGGCCGGGATGTTGATGCGTTCGTCATTCGGGTTTTCCCGGCGAAGTACATCGTTGATGCCTAAAATATCCTGCAACTGAAAAATGCTCCACATGGCGGGTGAATATAAATGCTGAATCAGCACTTCCCTGTTGATCCATCCGCTGCAATAAAAGGGCGAATTACCATAGTGCCCCAGCTCGTTATTAAAAAAGCGTTGGGTTTTGGCGGTATCTTCTTCCCACCAGCCACGGATGGTACTCATGTCGTGAGTGGAAGGCGTAACTACACTCATGTAAGGTGCATCGGCCGGGTGAAAAAATTCCTTTTTGGGGTCTTTGGGCATTCGCTGAATTTCCAGGCTTAGGGTTCCTATTTGCTGCATTACATCAGGAACACAATCCGGCACCATTCCAAGGTCTTCGCCGCAAACCAGCATGTTGGTGCTGCGCTTTAATTCAGGTAATTTGTTCATGGCTTCGCTTCTCCAAAAATCATCCTGCCGACGGAAGAAGTAATTGACGTATAATTCCTTTAACCGTTGTTTGGAGTAATGATCCAGATCCCTGAAAGAAGTGGTTTGATCCATTCCTATCCTGAAATGGAACTGCTGCATTTGTGAGCCTTCTTCCTCAAAGAGGAGGACGTTGCTGATTAAATCGAACAAGCCGTATTGAATGTTTTTATTAATGTCCGATAAGGGCTGCGTATTGAAATGCTGTTCTACCTTTTTCTGTGTATCAAATGCAGGTTTCATTTCCCAGGCACCCTCATTCCAGCTTAAAAAATTATCTTTTACAAAATTGGCCTGGTCGTTAAATTTTTCGTAGATAATGCCATCTGTAATGTAGGGCTTGCAATACCGATGAAACTGAAAAGAAATATTGTTCTGGTATAGTTCGTTGATGTGAATGGGGATGGCAGGTACAAACCTGCCCATGATACCTTCTACTGCATGAATTGGGATACTCCAAATTCTGAAAAACCCCAGAATGTGATCGATGCGGAATGCATCGAAATATTCACTCATCTGCTCAAACCTTTGCCGCCACCAGGCAAAACCATCTTCCTGCATTTTTTTCCAGTTATAGGTAGGGAAGCCCCAGTTTTGTCCTTTTACTGCAAAATCATCAGGTGGTGCACCTGCCTGTGCATCCATGTTATAGAGTTGAGGCGCCATCCAGGCATCGCAGCCGTAGCGGTAAATACCAATGGGTAAATCGCCTTTTACAACGATGCCATTTTTATGTGCGTAGGCAGTTGCTTCTTTTAATTGCAGGTGCAGGTGGTACTGTGTAAAATAATGCACCGCAATTTGTTCGTAATGCTTTTGTGTGTTGGAAGCTAATTTTTCTATGGCAGTTTCATCATATACCTGGTGGGTTTTCCACATGTTATAATCGGATGTTTTGTACTTGTCTCGCAGGTAACAAAAAGCTGCATAAGGCACCAGCCAATGACGGTTTAAACCAAAGAATTCAAAAAATTTAATATCGTCTTTAAACGTACTTTTTTGTTGCTGGTACAAAGCAGTAATGGCAGAAAACTTATATTCCATTACCTGGTCATAATCAACAGTTGGCAGGGCATTCAGCTCCTGTTGCTTTGCCTTTAATGAATTTAGCAATGCACTGTTTTTACCACCGGCAACCTTTTCTATATTCAGGTACATGGGGTGCAAAGCAAAAGCAGAAATAGCGGCATAAGGATAAGAATCTAACCAGCTATGGGTGGCAGTTGTATCGTTGATTGGCAATAATTGAATGAGTTTTAATCCGCAGATTTTTGCCCAGTCAACGAGTAACCTGATATCAGTAAATTCACCTGTACCAAAACTCTTTTCGGTTCGTAAACTAAATACGGGAATGGCCACACCAGCGCCTTTCCAGTTAGGAAAAGGAAGTTGAGCAAATCCATCATGCAGCACTGTTATTTTTCCTTTACCACTTTCGCCCAACAACGTGCGGTTGTTGCCCGATTCAAAATCAATAAATTTTTCTGTTGCAGTGTCGAATATGCCGTATTTATAGGCCACCGGAAAAGTTTCAACACCAAGATTTATTTTAATGGTCCACCAGTTGCCGGATTGGTGAAGCAACAAGGGTTCTTTTGTTTTCCATTCTCCCAGCGCTTTTCCGCTTCCTGCAATACAAAGCACTTCATTCGCTTTTAACAGCGGGGCTTTTACCTTAAACTCGTGGGTGAATGTTTTTACCGTTTTAGATTTAACTGCTGCATGCTTTCTCTTTAAAAAAACCTCTTGAAATGGCTTGGTAAAAAATGCATTTTGCACATCGCCGGCGTGGTTCCACGTATCAACTAATGTGTATTCATTTACCAGGCTTCCTGTTAATTCTATTACCCTGTCGTCGCCCCATTCTATTACCTGGTTGCCATCCTGAGATTTTAAAATATACCTGTATTGAATGTCTATTGGCGTTAAAGATGCTGAAGGC
>JANPNY010000559.1:0-6094 GCA_031427745.1 Chitinophagaceae bacterium
CTTTTTTGGGGTAAAATATTTTTGTAATAAAATTCCTCTCGTTTACTTGCCTTTGTTTGATAAATTAGTTTGTATATCAATTTTATTTTTCGATACACAAATTGTTGCACCATAAACAGAATCAATCCGAACGAACCAAGAAAAACAATGAAGAAAGAAATTAATGCAATCCAAAAAACAGGTTCAAAATAATAAATACCTGCACTAATGGGTAGTGCAATAATAATAGCGGTGGTTGCGGATAATTGCTGAGGAGAAAGGTTTTTGGCTGATAACATTCCGTAAAATGATAAATTAAATTTACACTAAGGTACAGCCTACATCATTTATCAACTGGAATAACAGTTACTATATTTCAAACTTGTACCCTACTCCTTTTACTGTAGTTATACAATCAAGATTCAGTTTCTGCCTGATTTTTCTGATATGAACATCGATAGTGCGATCACCAACGATTACTTCGGTACCCCATACCTGGTTAAGTATTTCGTTTCTCAAGAATACCTTGCTTGGCTTTGATGCAAGTAATGCCAGCAATTCAAACTCTTTTCTTGCTAAAGTAATATCCTTACCCTTAAAATTGATAAGATATTTTTCCCTGTCGATGGTAAGGTCTCCTAATTTTACAACATCCTTCCCTTCTTTATTTAATCTTCTAAAAAGTGCATTCACTTTACTCATCAAAACTTTAGGGCTAATGGGCTTGGTAAGATAATCATCTGCACCCGTTTCAAGGCCACGTATTTCTGTACCCTCATCACTTAGAGCTGAAAGAAAAACAATCAGCGTTTCTTTAAACGCAGCATCCATCCTAAGAATGTTGCACACATCAATGCCATTTTTACCAGGCATCATTATATCTAATATTATCAAAGCAGGTTTGTGTTTTCTAGCCATTTCAATAGCTTCATCGCCATTTTTTGCGGTGATTACTTCGTAGCCTTCCTGCTGCAGGTTAAATTGGATAATCTCCAGGATATCCGGCTCATCATCGGCAATTAAAATTTTTTTAACAGTACTCATACAATGGTTGCGGCGCAAAAATAGTGTAACCCTTTATCATAGCATTGATTTTAGTGGCACTCCAGTATTATTAAATTGTTAACCTAAAACTGTTAAAAAATGCTCTTTAGCCGGTAATGGTATCACCACAATTAAAAAGCAACACATAATTTTGCCACACCTCAAGGTAAAAGAATATGAAAAAATTTCTACCCATTGTATGTTTCTTTTTTTTAAGTTCTGAAATAAATGCCCAATGTGAAAAGCTGGTAGTACCGTTTAACCGGGTTCGTTTTCACGACAGGATAAAAGAAGAGCAGGTAAAATGTGATAAAGCAGATGGCAGAATTGACAGCCTTATAAAAGTGGGTAATAATGCGGAGATAAACCTGCAGGTAACGGATGCCTTTAACCGGAAAATAAAAGACATTCTTTGCTTTATTGAAACAAGCGCTTCTATACCGTCCAACAACGAAAAAATACGGCAGTTGAATTATGTGGAGGAAATAATAAGATCGTTTCGCATTAACTGGAAAGCAAAAAAGCTCAATCCTGCATACGCACCTTTGCTGATTGATAATTTTGAAAATATATTAAAGGTCAACATCAATAACCAGAGCATGGCTCCTTTTATAAGGGAAGTTCCCTATGAAGTGGGACTTGTAACAGCTGAAATTTTTGCATCCAATCCTGGCTACCAGGACAGCAAAAAAATTTTATACCTTAAATATTGTGCTTTAAATCCAGCTAAAATATTAGCAACAATAAGACCTTACTCAAACGAATCTTTTGCCGACAGTCTTGTACTAGAAGCTTGTACCAATAACCCCAAGCAATTGTATGATTATGCTTCTTCCTCCTCGTCGCCAGAGGCAAAATTAATACGGCGTAATACCAACCCGATGGTAATGGCTGTTTCTAAACTAAGCCAAACACCCAATGCACTGCGGTATTATCCATTTTTAGATGATATACTAAAAGGTAAACAATCAATTGACAGTTTAAAAAAATATGCAGATGATCGCCCTAATGGATATGACAGTGTTGGCTATTATAAACAACTGGTAAAAACGGAAATCAGTTATTATGAACGACTGATAAACAAGGATACCCCTGTTGCGATGTTTGGTACCAATGGCTTAAGAGATATGTTGCAAAACAAAGCCATCAGGCATTTTATAACGCCCATTAACGAACTGCACGAGCAAAATAATATTGCTATCAGGATGAAAGCAATTGAACCGCTTTCGGCAGAAGAATTATACTACATGATTGTGCTGGGTGAAAATGATATTTATACCTCCAGCTATAAACACAGTTTTGCAAGGCTGATAACCCTGCTAGGTCCCAAGCCCCGTGCAGATAAATTGCTGATGAATGTTAGAATGGATTTCTTTAAAAAGTTTGTAAAAATGGCGGCCAATTATAATCAGTTGGATTCGCTGCTAAAGATGATGCCGGAAGAAAATGCAACTACTTTAATGAAGGCCTTTGTATCCAACCTCGACCAGGCTGCCAACCTGGAAGATGCGGTAGATGTAGCCGACAGCTACAGCAGCATCAATAACAAACAATTGCTTCAGAATATGCTGCAAAACGTTGAAGAAAATGAGCAACGCAGCCTGGAGCAAAATAATGGTAAAGGGAAAATAATTTATAGCTTATTAAAAACCATTTTTAAATCGGCAGATGATAACAGCATAGACCTAACCAGCCAGATTGGTATCCCATCTATTTATTCACTGGATAACAAGTACCTGAGCGATGACAGCGGCCGCATTATTCAGCAGGTTTTTTTTTATGGAGATGAAGATGGTAAAAAGTTTTTCCCTGCTTTTAAAAACTCCTTTAACCCAAATGACTGGAAGATTACCACTTTTAAAGAATGGGTAGAAATAAAATCGCTTAAAGGAAAAAAGGTTTGGATATATGCTAATCTTCCGTTAGATAATGATAAAAACCTGGATGATACTGCACAAATACACCTGATTAATTATTTAAGAAAAAAAGATTTAAGTCCGGCAGTGATTGTACACCGTGGACATAGCTACTGGCTGCCACGTACCATATCCCGTATGAACGGAAGTGCCAAAGTAATTCTGCTAGGTAGTTGCGGCGGTTATAAAAATTTAAGTGAAATATTAGAGATAAGTCCGGATGCACATATTATATCTACCAAAGAAATTGGAAAAGGAGATATTAATAAGCCCATTATCAATTACCTGAATCAATCTTTTGCATCTGGCAAACAATTGGTGTGGAAAGACATGTGGGCAGCCCTCACTAAAACTTTTTATGCTGATTCAAATAAAGCCATGAGAGAGAGCTGGGACGATTATATTCCTCCGTACAAAAACCTGGGCGCCATATTTATTAAGGCGTACAATAAAAAAGCAGATGGACTTTTTTGATGATACGTATTGTGCAAAAAGGTAAAATAAACAGATAAAATAAATACCCTACAATTACAAACTTAAACATTCATGACTCAAAAAGGAACTTCAAAAAATATAGTTGATTTCTTGCTACTGCGAAGGGTATTTCATTTTGCAAAGCCGTACAAAAATAAATTTTACTGGTCTTTATTTTTAACACTTTTCCTGGCAGTTATTTCACCACTAAGGCCATGGCTCATTCAAATCACCATCAATACAGGCTTACAGCCCAATGCCCGTTTTTGGTGGTTGCATGGGGCTGCATCGGTTATTATTGGCATTACTATTATTCAGTTGTCCTTATTAATTATAGAATCTGTTTGCCGTTTTGTATTTAGCTTTTTTACCGCTTCGCTTGGGCAGAGTGTTGTAAAAGATATGAGGGTTGCTACGTACAAAAAAGTGATCAATCTCAACCTTAGCCAGTTCGACAAAACGCCCATCGGCACGCTTACCACCCGTACCATCAACGATATTGAATCTATCAATGATATTTTTAGTGATGGTCTTATTCCTATTGTTGCAGATTTATTGTCTATAATCGCCGTGCTTATTTACATGTTTTTTGTAGATTGGAAACTCACCCTTGTTTGCCTGGTACCTTTTCCCGTATTAATAATTGCAACCTTTTATTTTAAAGAAACAGTTAATAAATCTTTCATCCGGGTTCGTAATGCAGTTGCGGCGCTCAATGCCTTTGTACAGGAACATATTACGGGCATGCCGATTGTACAGGCATTTGCAGCAGAAAAAAGAGAGTTTAAAAAATTCAACGATATTAATAAGGAACACCGCAATGCCAACATCCGTTCCATTTTTGCCTACTCCGTTTTTTTTCCGGTGGTGGAATTGGTATTGGCTATTTCTCTCGGGTTACTTGTATGGTGGGCTGGTGGAAGGCAACAAACTGACGCAGCCGGAAACATTACTGCCTTTATACTTTGCCTCAACTTATTGTTTCGTCCATTAAGACTTTTGGCGGATAAATTTAATGTGCTGCAGATGGGTATGATTGCCAGCGAAAGAGTTTTTAAAGTACTGGACAATAAGGATAGCGCCAGCAACGAAGGCACTGCTATTCCTGTTCAACTAAAAGGAGCTATCCAATTTGAAAAGGTTTGGTTTTCTTACGATGCAGTTAATTACGTATTAAAAGATATTTCTTTTCAAATTGGCCAGGGACAAACTTTGGCAATTGTTGGTAATACCGGAAGTGGTAAAACCTCCATCATCAGTTTAATAAACCGTTTGTACCACATTCAAAAAGGTAGCATTCAAATAGATGGCATTGCTATCGACCACTACGATCTGCATTACCTGCGTAGTAAAATAGCCGTTGTGCTGCAGGATGTTTTTTTGTTCAGCGGCTCTGTGTACGATAATGTAACGCTGAGAAATCCGGATATAAAAAAAGAACAGGTAATTGAAGCAGCCAAAATGATTGGTATTCATGATTTCATTATGGAATTACCCGGTGGTTACGATTACAATGTAATGGAAAGAGGCGCCACCCTATCATTGGGGCAGCGGCAGTTACTATCATTTGTAAGGGCGCTGTTGTACGACCCTGCCATTTTAATTTTAGATGAAGCTACCTCCTCCGTTGATACCGAAAGTGAACAATTAATACAACATGCCATCGAAAAATTAATTGCCGGCCGCACCTCCATCATAATAGCCCACCGCCTGAGTACCATTCGCAAAGCCAATAAAATATTGGTATTAGATAAAGGTGAAATAAAAGAAACCGGCACTCACGATGAATTGATACAACATCAGGGCGCTTACTACCAGTTACACAAAATGCAGTTTGAAAAGCAAACTGTTACAGCCTGATAAAATGAACTAATTTTTTGTAAATTGCCAGTATGAAAATTGATGATAATAAAAACATTTTAACTCCCGGGGAATTATACCAAAATGATCCTGATGCATGCTTCCAACAAGCAGAAACAAATTTACTAATAGATGCACTTAAGCGGTCTCATACGGAAAGGTTTATGATGGCTACAAAGCTCTATAAAATAAGTATGATGCTTAAAAATGCCACAATTAAACATCAACCTTTTAAAGCAAAAGTTTAAACTACTGAGAATGTAAATATTTCTTTCCTTCGCATCAACCGACTTATGTAACCGAGTTAGAAAAAATTATTGAGTTGAGAAAAGAAATGGGTTTAGATTAAAACATCCTTCCACAAAATTGATAAATTGCTTTTAACAATTAGTGCTTAACCCCTATCTTTGCGCCAAATTTCATCAAAAGCTATGGTAGCAAAGAGCATCAAAACTATACTGGCAGCGGTTTTCAGCACAGTTTTATTACTATCGTTCCAGGTTTCCATTGCACAGCAGGAAGAGCACGAAGCACCCGCAGGGCATGAAGCAGCAGCTGAGGGCTTTAATGCCAAAGAAGTTATTTTTGGTCATATCATGGATGCACATGAATTTCATTTTTTAGAGTACAAAGGCAGCGACGGACAAAAACATCCTATTTCAATTCCGCTTCCTGTAATTCTTTATTCGCCACAACAAGGATTGTCTGTTTTTATGTCATCTGCATTTGAGCATGGGCATAAAGAAGTAAATGGTTACAAACTAAATCCCGAAGGAAAAATAGAATCGACAGAAGCAGGTGTAAAAGTGTATGATTTCTCT
>JANPNY010000560.1:0-16813 GCA_031427745.1 Chitinophagaceae bacterium
ACCCCAATTAATTTTATGCACAAGTCGGCATTGGTCTTGTTTTCAGGAGGGCAAGCTTTTTTTATGCAGCCTTGATTTTTTTTGTTTCTTTTTTTTATCAAGAAAAAAAAGAAAATAGAGACTGACTATTTACCATACTGACTTTGCGAACTAAATAATTAATCCTATTGATTTATATAAGCACTCAGCTAAAATGCGGCGGGTTCTGCAAAAC
Organism: Chitinophagaceae bacterium; assembly: GCA_031427745.1. Lineage (GTDB taxonomy): Bacteria > Bacteroidota > Bacteroidia > Chitinophagales > Chitinophagaceae > Ferruginibacter. Next base: position 215 of record JANPNY010000560.1, read on the forward strand.
ACATTGCCCGCAGTACGGAAACCCCTCCTGGGAAACCTTTCATTTTTATTGTGGGAGTTTTTTAATGAGAGACTCCGAGTGTAAGTAGGTATTGAATGGTGCGCCGGCATTGCAATTAACCAATCAGAGAAAATTGTTTCTGAAAGCAGATTGCAGGCTACTGCCCCAATAGGATATGGGTGGATTAACAGTATGAAAATATTAAACTGACCTGTTGGCGGAGTTTTTTTAAAATTTGGTTTTAAAAGACCCAGAGGGTCGAAATGTTAGTAGAAATGAAAATCGAAAACCGTATTTAGCTCCGGAGGAGCGATATGTTTCTTACATGCCGCTCCTCCGGAGCTTTAAAAAGATAATGAAATCTAATTTTACTACTACTACTAACATTTCGCTCCTCTGGAGCTATAAAATTTAACTCCGCCAACGGGTTAAACTAAATTTTTCGCTGTAACAAAATTAATATTTTTAAATTTTTTTTACCCTTATGCAACGATTCTTACCTGCAATGCCTCTGTGATAAGGTATGACAAAAATAATGTCCCTGATGATAACAATAAATTTGATGGCAGCACCTTGTGCAGCACAAATGTTTATAGAACCTGCAATCGGTTATCAAATTGATTTAAATAACAAGCAGCACAGCCTTAATCAAATCAACTCATCTGTTCAGCTTAGTTTCAAAAAAGGTAACTGGTATGAATTTATTTTACTACTGCAAAAAGGATGGCCTGTTGCATCTTCTTCAAACGACTCGTCTTTTAGCCTTAATCCTTCTTTACCTGCCTATGCCAATGCCCAAAAAAAGATAAGTCCATCCGCAGTATCCTTTTCCATAGGCAACCGCTTTATTGTGGCAGGAATAAGATCAAAGGATAAGTTATCTATTTTATTTAATGCCGGGATAATGTATCAAAAAATAAAAGTAAGCTACCAGTATGATAAGGGCAATTATACAATACTGAACCCAGACCAAACACAAAAAGTAACGGGCATTTTTGTAAGCGGCGGGTTGGAGTACATGCGCTTGCTTAAAACAGGGCGGCTGTTTTTTCAGGCAACAGTTGCTTCACCTCCTTCCGGAAAAACACCCCCTTATTCATCCTTTAATTTTATAGCACCATTATCATTCAATGCAGGATATTCCATCCTGGTAAAAAAACAACGGCATGAAAAGAAATAGTGTAAAAAGGCTGGGCATTTTGATAGTAACCTGCTTTTTATTTTTAGGTTGTTATAAAAATTATACCAACTATTATCCAGACGGTGAAGATGCAGGACTGGCCATTTTTTCCAACAAGGGCAATAACATTATGTCCTGTTTTATTGATGGAAAACCCTGGCGTACGATTGACAGGGTGCAGAGTGGATTTTCCTATTTTAGAACAATTTATGAAGTTGATATAAGACGACAACGTACCAATAGTTTAATGGATACTTTATTTATTAATTGGGTGGGATATTATAATAACCAGGAAATCCCCCAGGGAACAGTGGGGCTTGTGCTTGCAATACCAAAGGATTTTAATTACCAGGATTTTTCAGCTTTGAAAGAACAACGTTTAAGCATTGATACTACCAGAAATGGTTTTTTTTACACCGGTATCAGCGGCTTAAGTGTTGGTAACCCCAAAGGTAATGGCAGTATCTATTTCCAAAAGGTACAGCTTGATTCTATAAGCCCTGACAGGTATTCAGGCAGTATGTCCGGTTTATTTGAAGCCGACTTTCCTTTATTTAAAATAACAAAGGGAAGATTTGATGAACTGCTTACTGAAGACAATATTGATTTGTAATACTATGCAATTGAGGTAGGTTATATTTTTTAGTTTATACCTTATTCCGCTCCGGGTCTCTCTCAAATTTAGGAGTTTCAAGTAGAGTCACCACTATGAGCCTTGCAGCAAAGCCGTGGGACTCGGCGGTATTCGGGAAAACTGTTTAATTTGATTTATACAAGCACTCAGCTAAAATGCGGCGGATTCTGCAAAACACATTGCCCGCAGCACGGAAACCCGCCTGGGAAACTTTTCATTTTTATTGTGGGAGTTTTTTAATGGGACACTCCGTGTGGATGCAAGAAACATTCCTTCATCAATGCTAATCTCTTTTAAAAGCCTGGCTTCGGCTGTTGGTCAAAAGACCAAACAGCGGCCTACCGGGATAGTTTCGTTCTTTCATAGTCATAACAGGAAGGCCAACAAAGGCAAAAAAGGCAAATTAATATGGAAGGATTACTGCTGTTTATCATTCATAACCAGCAGTAATATCCATTTGATGTCATTTTAGGGGCCTTTAACTTATTGGAATATGCTGACGTCAATCGCTGAGACACAGAAAAAAGCCAGCCTGCTAAAATCTCCCCACAATTTTAAAATTAATCAGTCGGGGCGTTAGCCTGTTGGGGATGCTGTACACCGTGTTTGAAAAATCTTTTATTAATTGATAAGAGATGGTATTGGGCCTGTCAATAAGGTTAAATACTTCAAAACTGGCCCATATATTTTCAAAATTGCGGAAGGGACTATGGCTGCGACGTTTGTTTTTTTCGCCCAGCAACAAGGCACTAAAACCAATATCTACCCTTATATAAGGGTCTATTATTAATGCGTTGCGGTACTTAACACTATTGGGAATATTAAAAGGCATGTTGCTGCCATAAATCATGTTAAGATGAACCTTAAAGTTTTTGTTGGTAGCCAGGTAATCCTGTAAAAACAACCCGATGGTAATCAGCCTGTCTGTTGGGCGCCTTACATACCCAACATCCTGCCGGGTACTGTCAGCAACTACTTTATCCTCTGTGCCGGAATTGATGATTTCTCCTGCAGCATTTTTGTATTGGTAATAGTGATCTCCCTCAATATCTTCTTTGGTACGCATTAAGCCGATGCTCAGCCAACTTTCCGCATCTTTTACCAGTTCGCCGTATAGCCTGGTTTCTATTCCATATGCATAAGCTTTTGCATTGTTTGCACCATAATAACGGATATTCACATTCACCACATCATATGGAATTACGTCCCACATATTTTTGTAATAAGCTTCCGTAGTAATGCGAAATGCGGTACTGCCTCTAAAGAAATTATAATCAAATCCACCCACCACCTGGTAGCTTTTTTGAGACTTTACCAGGGTGTTTACAGTACCATCATATTTTCTGAGTTCCCGGTAAAAGGGCGGCTGGCTGTACAAACCGGTTGACAGTTTAAAAACCATATCTTTTTTCCAGTTGGGCTTAAAGCTAATTTGTACCCTTGGGCTAATCAGCAATTCTTTGTTGAGTGAATTGTAATTATACCGCACACCGCCCTGCAACGTAATATTGCCATTTTGCTTGCTGATGTTGATATTATCCTGCACATAACCACTTAGTTTTTGTATCGATAAATTAGTATTGCTGCTAAAAAAAGAATTGAGCCGACCGGTATTTACCGGTAACGAGTAGCCGGCGCTGTCCTGGTATTCCCATTCGTACAAATTATCTTTAATATCCGTTTGTTCAATGCTGTTACCAAATTGAATAAAATGTTTTCCCTTTTCAATACTTCCTTTTAAAGCAGCGTTCCATACGGTAATGTCCAGCTTATTTCGGCCATAGTTTTGGTAATAGCCTGCACCCAGTGGATTTACAATTTGCCCGAAGGAACTGCTGTTGTTATCAAAATCCCTATCGCCAAAAAGGTAGGCACCAGCTATATCAAAGTTTTCATTTTCCTGGTTTTGAAAGCGGCTAAGCATCCACTTAAGCCTGAGTTTTTTATTGGCTTGGTTAATGGCGCTAAGGCCGATAAAATTTGTTTTGTAGCCATCTTTTTCCCGTCCTTCGAAATAGATATCAAGCCCCAGGTTGGCGGTGAATAGCGGCGAAAAAACAGAGGTGGTTTTTGAAGCGCTTTCCGGTATCAGCGTAAACCTGGTGGAAGAAAAATTGCCCAGCAATTCGAGTTGCCATTTCTCATTTAATTTGTAAGAAAGGGAGCCTTGTACATCGGCAGAGGAAGGAATGTAGGCACCTTTTATTTCCTGACTGCTAAGCAAATTGCTATTGCTTCGATTGCGGACACCGATTAAATAAGTAACTCTTTCATTTTTTGAGGAGCCTTCCAGATGAAAGCCCTGCTCCAGCAAACTGATATAGGCAGATCCGCCAAAACTCTTTGGTTTTTTGTATTGGATATCAAGTACGCTACTCATTTTGTCGCCATACTTTGCCTGGAAACCACCATTGTAAAAGCTCACATTTCTGGCCATTTCCGGGTTTATAAAACTCAAGCCCTCCTGCTGGCCGCTTCGGACTAAATAGGGCCTGAAAATTTCAAAATCGTTGATATAGATAAGGTTTTCATCGTAGTTGCCGCCACGTACGCTGTATTGAGAGGTTAGTTCATTGTTACTGCCCACCAGTATTTTTATCAAACCTTCCACACCACCGACAGTGCTCGGTAAAGCCAGCGAACTTTTGGGGTTTATTTTGGTGAGCCCCAGTTCCCTTCTTTCCTTATCATCGCCTACCGTAACGGTGGTGAGTGTTTTGCCGGAACGTTCGAGTTGCACCGTAATTTTTTCTTCTTCTTCACTGCTCAGGAAAAATATTTTTTGTGTTTCTGTATAACCCGTATGGGAGAATACTAATGCAAAGGATTTCTCTGCCGGCACTTTTAGGCGGAAGTATCCGCTGTCGTTTGTAACAATGCCGGAAGTTTTACCTAATATAATTACAGATGCTTTAGTGATGCCAGTTCCGTTTTCATCAACCACGTTTCCACTTACAAAGGCAGTTTTATTCTGGGCCTGTACCGATACAAAAAACAGGGTCATCATAAGACTTGCGAATACTCTCATTTAATGAAGATAAATGTTTTATTGTTTTTTACATTTGATAAAACTAAGTTGCCAAAAAAATAAAAATTACTTCTAATAAAAATGGCTGATATTTCAGTTGTTTAGGTAAATGCTACTGCAATCGAACAGGGCCTTTCGAACATTTATATTGTACCGTATTTAACAGCATCATTAAAAAATAATTTTATCCTGATATGAGTGTTTCAATTTCTACATCTACCCTGTTAATGGGCATTTGTTTGTACCTGCTAAGTTGTAGTAACAGCGCAGGCGACAGTAAGGCAATTGTAAAAAGCGCCACTGATTCCACCAATGAAATTAAAGCCAAATATGCTGATAAATTACTTGATTTATCCGGTAATAAAAACCTCCGTGATTTGCTATGCCAGGGTTGGGAGTTAGACGAAGATTTGGAAAATCTCCCAAACAGCAGCGAAGCAGAAGGTATGCTGCCCTTCAGGAGTTTTTATCTCTCCCCGGATTCTACCTATATAAGAAACCCAAGAAATTTAATGGAATACGGCCGCTGGCGTTTTGATGATGCTACTAAAATGATTGTGTTGCAGGAACGTGGCGGTGCAAAAACCGAATATAAATTAGGTGGTTTGGCTGCTAAGGAATTGGTAGTGGTTAAAAAAGGGGAGAGCAATGATGCCAAACTAAAATTTGTTTCTTCCGGTAAACGCTACCGCAATGCATCGGACGATCCGTTTCATACCAGCAATAATCTTTGGAGGGTTGCACCAAAAAATGCAGAGAGCGATGCTGCAGTAAAGCAACGGTTAAAAGACTTTATTCATTTCCATATTTTGTTTTACAAGGATAACCTGGCAAAGGATGAAAAAACGATTTCTTTCTATGGTTTTCCTACTGTGCTAAAATGGTATGCCGGAGGTATTTTTATAATTAAAGAAAAAGATGTACCCAATAATTGGATACAGTGTTTTTACAACAAAAGCCAGGCACAAAAAGCAAGGGCAATGATGGAAGAAGTAGTAAGTAAAAAATACCGTTGGCCCAAGGGAAATATCAGTTGGGTAATAAAAAATTTGAATGTGCTGGAACAAATGTATCAGCAGTTGTAAATAGTTAAAGCGCTTTTAATGCAGCAATGGTTTTAATTGGATCGGCCGATTTAAAAACAGTGTTGCCAGCTACCAATACATCTGCCCCGGCAGCTAAAATAGTTGCTGCATTTGCTAATGTTACACCGCCATCTATTTCAATTTTTACTGGCAGCGATTGTTCATCAATCATTGCACGGAGTTGTTTAATTTTAGTTAGTGTGTAGGGGATAAAAGACTGCCCGCCAAAGCCGGGGTTCACACTCATCAAACAAACCATGTCTATATCTGCCAGAATATCTTTCAGTAATTCTACCGGCGTATGTGGATTTAACGCAACGCCACACAGCATTCCCAGGTTTTTTATCTGCTGAATATTTCGGTGTAAATGAGGGCATGCTTCCAGGTGTACCGTCAGCATATCAGCACCTGATTTTTTAAATAACTCAGCATAATTACCAGGCTCTTCAATCATTAAATGCACATCACAAAATTTGGAAGTAGCTTTTCTGAAAAACTCAATCAGCATTGGTCCAAAACTAATGTTGGGTACAAACCTGCCATCCATAACATCCAGGTGATACCAGTCTGCTCCGCTGGCATTCAGCATATCACATTCCTGTTGCAGTTGTAAAAAGTTAGCAGCTAATAATGATGGTGCTATAATTGGCATAATGTATATTGGTTGTTTTGTTCGTTTGTTTAATTACAATATCGCATTGATCTAAAAATTTCTTTCAATTACCCATTCACCATTCACCATTGACCATTGACCATTCACCTACTTAACGCCCAATTTACCTAAGGCATCCCGGGCCTCAATATAGTTTGGGTCAAACTGTAAAGCCAATTGATAATTTTGAATGGCCTGTTCTTTTTTATTCAGTTTCTCAAAACATTTACCCATCCAAAAATAGGCTTCTTCATTTGTTTTTTTAATTACGAGGGCAAGTTCAAGCACTTTTAATGCATCAACATATTTACCTAAATCGTACAAACAAATTGCCTTTTCCCGGTAAGCCATACTATTGGTATAATCAGCCGATATCGCATCTTCAAAAAAAGCAATTGCTTTAATTTTATCGCCTGTGCTGGAGTAATAAAGTCCCTTTATAAAAAACGCTTGGGTGGCAGCATTTGCTTTCGATTGCAACAATGCATCTGCCATTGCCAATGCATGTGCATCTTTTGTAAAAGCATACAGCGACCCAAGTGCCATAATATGTTCGGGTAATGGTTCCAGCAGAACAAGGTTTTCCCAGGCTTTGATGGCTTTTAAAGTGTCTTCATTTTCTGAATGTAAGGTTGCCTTTATAAACCAAAGCCTGCTGTTGATTGTGTCTTTTTGGAGAAGTCGGTCTGTTGTTGCAATAGCCCTGTCGTAGCTGCCATTATCCCTGTAATATTGAATGAGTTTTTCTTTCAGCAGAAATGAATCCGAATATTGTTCAATGGAAGTCTGCAGACTTTTCTCGGCTTCTGGTACAGCCACTTCCTCCTGCGTGGAGGCTTTGTTTTTACAGCCTGTAACCAATCCTGCAAACAATAAAGAATACAATAACAATTTTTTCATGCGATGTTTATAGGCCGCAAAATTAAGTTGTTGTGGTATAAAGTGCTGACAATATTTTGACAATCTTACTTGCGGTAGCTGTTAACTTTGCCACACTAAAAAAAGATGGATGAAAAGAGTTTTGTTTTTTTTGGTTGGATTATCTGCAATAATTGGATTTACAGCCTTCAGGCAAACGGGCAATACCATACCAAAGCTCGTCAGCAACTTTGTGAACGCTGATACAATTCAGTTTGACGGGGAAAAGCATTTTGCCAATGTGCAGCAACTAACTTTTGGTGGCGATAATGCAGAAGCATACTTTAGCTTTGACGGCAAATACCTGATTTTTCAAAAAACAAATACAAAGGAGGGCATCCTTTGCGACCAGATTTGGATGGGAAAAGTTCTTACTAAACCCGGCGAAAAATTTGAACCAAATTTGGTGAGTACCGGCACTGGTCGTACAACCTGCGCTTATTTTTATCCCGATGGTAAACATGTATTGTACGGCTCTACACATTTGGCAGATACCAATTGTCCTCCCGTACCAGACAGGAAAAAGTATGGCAATAAATACGTATGGGCCATTTACGAAGGCTTTGATATTTTTAAGGCAGATCTTAATGGAAAAATTGTAAAGCGTTTGACCAAAACAAAAGGCTACGATGCAGAAGCCACCATATCTCCCAAAGGGGATATTATAGTTTTTACATCGATGAGAGACGGTGACCTTGATTTGTATACCATGAGTTTAAATGGAAAAAATGTAAAGCGTATCACCAATCAACTGGGGTACGATGGCGGTGCCTGGTTTAGCCCGGACGGTACAAAAATTATCTGGCGTGCCAGCAGGCCAACTACCGAAGCCGAGATTAAAGAATACAAAGATTTATTAAAAGAAAACCTGGTTGCGCCTACCCACATGGAAGTTTGGACAGCCAATGCTAATGGAAGCAATGCCCACCAGATAACTTTTTTGGAGCAAGCCAACTGGGCACCCAACTTTACACCAGACGGCAAACACGTAATTTTTTGCAGCAATCATGAATACAAGCGTGGCTTCCCGTTCAATATGTACCTTACCGATATTGATGGAAAAGGTTTAGAAAAAATTAGCCGGGATAAAGGTTTTGATGCCTTCCCGATGTTTAGCCCGGATGGGAAGAAATTTGTTTTTTGCAGTAACCGCAATAATGGCGGCACAAGAGATACCAATATTTTTATTGCAGATTGGGTGGAGTAGGATGGGGATTGTTTAAAGTTGTTGAATGTGGTTTAAAATTGTTGAAAGTTGTTTAAATTAAAAGCTGTTATTAGCAGATAGATTTTAGTGCATTACAAAACAGCTTCATTTCTTCGATAGTGCCCATACTTACCCTGCACCACTTACCGCCAAAGTGTTCCCTGTATTGAACCATAATATTTTTTTCCTGCAGTTGCTTCGAAAAACCTGCACCAATTTTATCAATGTTAAACATAACAAAACTGGTTACCGATGGGATAGATTCCAACTGCAGTTCACTAAATGTTTTATAACACATTTCTCTTGCCTGCAAAGTTTTATTTCTGCAATCTTTTACAAAAGCCTGGTCTTTTAATGCAGCAGATGCCGCCGCTGCAGTCACCATGCTGATACTTACTTCCGGCCATGCCTGCAGGCTGCTTAATTTTTTAATAGTATCCGGATGAGCAATCGCATAGCCAATTCTTGCACCAGCCAATCCATATATTTTCGAAAATGTTTTTGCCACTACTACATTCGGATTTTTAATGGCGATATCTTTTAAAGAGGGAAGCTCTGCAAATTCTGTATAGGCTTCATCTACCAAAACCATACATTTTTTACTGCACTGCTCCACAAAATTCCGGAGTGGTGCATCCTCAACAAAAGTACCTGTTGGGTTATTGGGATTGCATACATATACAAGTGTGGTTTGCTCATCAATTGCAGCTAACATAGCTCCAAGATCGAGCGTTTTTTTATTGGTAAGCGGTACACGGTTTATTTTTAACCCAAATGATTCTGCTTGTCCGCTCCACACACGGTAAGATGGTTCTGCAGAAATGATATTACCTTTTTTGCCGGATACCATCAAAAAAGTTAGACCAAGTATTTCAGACGAGCCTGCACCCATTAAAATATGCTCCCTGCCAACATCCCAAAAATCGGCCACCTGTTTTTTCAGTACTGGTACCTGGTCATCCGGATACCGATTGGAATTACTTAATGCATCTGCCATGGCTCTTTTGGTAGCAGCCGACGGTCCGTAGGCATTTTCGTTACTGTTTAGTAAAATAATACCTGCTGAATTTTTTGACGGATAATCAATTGCCAGTATGTTTGGCGCTATACCAATACCTGCTAAAACAGCAGCGGAATTTTTAAGCCAGTTACGGCGGGAATTTGGTTGTGGCATATGTTAACTTTTAAAGTGATAAGCTACAATAATTTTTAATCCCGGTAAAATAAAAACGGGATTAATTATTTTTTATCCGTTAACATGGGGTAGTATTTAAAGGAAATCCTGTTGTAAACCAAGGTTAAAAATATTTAGTTGAAAACAGTTTACCTTCTTCCCAATTCAATCACCTCACAATCCTTCATATCTTTTCCGTCAATTGAAAAGCGGATGATGGTTCTCATTTTATGCCAGCCTTGTTTGCCTGCGGCACCCGGGTTCATGTGCAGGCATTGCAATTTTTCATCGAACATCACTTTTAAAATATGGCTGTGGCCGCTGATGAAGAGTTGGGGCTGGTGAATGAGCAATTCCTTTTTTGTTTCAGGATTGTAGCGTGGTGGGTAGCCGCCGATATGCCGCATCATTACTTTCACCTCTTCACACATAAATACCAGCTGCTCTGGAAATTCGGTTCTGATATCGGCACCATCGATATTACCATAAACTCCTTTTAACTCTTTTGCATCTTTCAATCTCTTAGCAATATCTCCTGCTCCAAAATCACCCGCATGCCATACTTCATCACAGTTTTTAAAATGTTCAAAAACAGCTTCATCCAAAAAGCCGTGGGTGTCTGATATTAATCCTATTCTTGTCAATGTAATTTACCTTTTTGAAACTGAAGCAATTTAGTCTAGTTTTAAAATAATAAGATAACATTCGCTAATTTTAGGGAATGCCATTCCACCGCAACTTTATTTATTTCATTGATAAACGCAACTGGAAATATATCTTTCTTCTTACCTCATTAGAAGGCTGTGTCCTCATGTAATTCCGGCTCCAAAAAATTATCAATTATCAATTATCAATTAAAAAATTATCAATTCATCCATTCATCATGCCACATTATTATACGTTGGGAACTATTCCCCACAAACGCCATACACAATTCCGCAAACCCAATGGGGAACTGTATGCAGAACAGTTGTTCAGCACCGAAGGTTTCAGCAACGATTATTCTTTGTTGTACCATACTTATCCGCCTACACAAATAATTAAGACGGAGCCGCAGCAGGATGTTAGCCCGGTGATTGCAGAAGAAAAAATGCTGCAGCACCGCAGCTTTGAAGGCTTTAATATTAAACCGGAAAAAGATTTTTTACAAAGCCGCAAGGCAGTGCTCGTAAATAATGATGTACACATTGTATTGGCCGCACCCCAGCAAAGCATGGGCAGTTATTTTTATAAAAATGCCGATGCGGATGAAATGATTTTTGTACATGAAGGAGGCGGGGTTTTAAAAACAATGTATGGTAATCTCGATTTTGTTTATGGCGATTATATCGTGATACCGAGAGGCACGATTTACCAGATAACTTTCGCCACAGAAAACAACCGGCTGTTTATTGTGGAGTCCTTCAGCCCCATCCGATTTCCAAAAAAATACCTTAGCAAATATGGACAGTTGATGGAACACTCGCCTTTTTGTGAAAGGGATATCAATCCGCCGCATAGTTTAGAAACCCATGATGAGGAAGGGGATTTTGTAATTAAAACAAAGAAGAAAGGGATGCTGTATGGTATCCATTACGGGCATCATCCCTTTGATGTGGTGGGCTGGGACGGCTGCTGTTATCCGTATACATTTTCCATCCATGATTTTGAGCCCATCACCGGCAGGGTACACCAGCCACCACCGGTGCACCAAACATTTGAGGCCAATAATTTTGTAGTCTGTTCCTTTGTGCCCCGTTTATTCGATTACCATCCCAATGCAATTCCAGCACCCTACAATCACAGCAATATAGACAGTGATGAACTGTTGTATTATGTGGATGGGGATTTTATGAGCCGTAAACATGTAACACGGGGAATGATCAACCTGCACCCGGCTGGAATACCGCATGGGCCACATCCCGGTGCAGTAAACAAAAGTATTGGTGCCAAAGAAACGAATGAACTGGCAGTAATGGTGGATACTTTTCATCCGCTGAAATTAACGGTGGACGCTTTGGCTATTGAAAACGAGGGCTACGTAATGGGCTGGGCCGAATAGTAACTTTATATGCTTTTTGTTGGGTGGGGGTACAATTAAAATTGTCGCAAGCGTTGCCAACCTTTTAAATACTCTTTTTAACTTATAAATCTCTTTATGAAGGTTGGCAACCCTTTAATCTGCTGCGACAATTTTAAATTCACCCGCTATTGGAGAAGGTTAATTTTTTTGAAAAGAAATACGTAATTTGTAGTTATAAAAATATTAACGATATGCTTAAATTTCAAAACATTAAAGTAGGCGATTATTTGATGGCCGATAACGATGGCGATGTATTAAAAGGTGAAGTAACCAATTTAAAACATGGTGAACACCAGGTTTGTCTTGATATTGGGGTTCAGGAGTTCTGGTATGAGATGAATCAGCTAAGTCCGATCGCATTGAATGATGCTGAATTAACGTCTTTAAAATTCAGCAAACAGGTAAATGCGGATGGTACAGTAAAGTATTCTAAAGGCGCTTTTAGAATAATGCTGGCTGCCGAAAATGATTTTTCAAGAATGGAGATATGGTACCGGGATGAACGGAGGCATATAACCCATCCAATTTTTGTACATGAATTACAAAATCATTACCATGATATGACGAAAGTTCATTTGAACGATGAAGTTTTTAGTTAATTTTTTTAATAAACTTAAATTTAAACCGGCATAAACTGCCGGTTTTTTTGTGAAACTCCTGCCGGTTAACAACAAAGGCGGCGAATTCTACAGAAACAAATAAGTTTTGGTGGTGTAATTGCCAGCTGAAGTAATAAAATGAAAAAGTATTTAATACCCCGGAAGACGATAATACCGGGATCGTAGTTTGAAACTCAGGCGAAAAATGGGAAATAATAGGCCATATTTATAAAAAATTCAATTTTAATTGGCAAAAATCATTTTTTTTCAAAAATAATTAAATTAATCCTCCTATCTTTGCGACCCAAAAATATGGCTAAGCAAGCACTCATCAAACAGGACGGAACAATTTTAGAAGCGCTAAGTAATGCTATGTTTAAGGTGAAGCTTGAAAACGGGCATGAAATACTGGCCACTATTTCAGGAAAAATGCGGATGCACTACATCAGAATTCTGCCGGGAGACAAGGTGGGCGTGGAAATGAGTCCGTATGATTTAACGAGGGGAAGAATAATCTTCAGGTACAAATAGGCACCTGAAAATACGAATTAATCAGACTATAACAAATAAATATTTACTACAATGAAGGTTAAAGCTTCCATCAAAAAGAGAAGTGTTGATTGCAAAATCGTTAGAAGAAAAGGCGTTTTGTTTGTTATCAACAAGAAGAATCCACGTTTTAAACAACGTCAGGGATAATCGAAATTCTACATTCTACATTTTAAATTATAGATTTTTATGGCTCGTATTGCCGGTATTGATTTACCAAAACAAAAAAGAGGGGAGATTGGTCTTACGTACATTTTCGGAATAGGCTGTTCCACTGCCAAATACATTTTAACTAAGGCTGGTATCAGTTTAGATAAAAAAGTAAATGAGTGGAATGATGAAGAGCAAACTGCTATACGTAACATCATCAACAACGAGTTTAAAACCGAGGGTGCTTTACGTAGTGAAGTTCAGATGAATATTAAGCGTTTGCTTGATATTGCCTGCTACCGTGGTCTTCGTCATCGTAAAGGGTTGCCTTTACGTGGTCAGCGTACCCGTACCAACAGTCGCACTCGTAAGGGTAAGCGTAAAACAGTTGCCGGTAAAAAGAAAGTAGCTAAGAAATAATTTCTAAGTCAAAAGTTAAAAGGCAAAATTTTGCCTTTTAACTTTTGACTTAATTATAGGGCTTAAATTTTTGAAACAACGCCAGATAGTCTAAGCCCACAGGAGGGTTGTTTCAGCTCCGGTAAAACGGAATATTTTATCAACGATCACCTTATTAATTATTATGGCAAAAGCGCAAGGCGGAAAGCAGGCTACAGGTAAAGCAGCTGCAAAAAAAAGAATTGTAAAAGTTGAAAGTTCAGGCGATGCACACATCGTGGCTAGTTTCAACAACATTATTATCAGTTTAACCAACAAACAAGGCCAGGTTATTTCATGGTCCAGTGCTGGTAAAATGGGTTTTAAAGGAAGTAAGAAAAATACACCTTATGCAGCTCAGATGGCAGCTTCAGATGCAGCGAAAGTTGCGTTGGATGCAGGTTTAAAAAGAGTTGATGTATTCGTAAAAGGTCCTGGATCTGGCCGTGAAGGCGCTATCAGGGCTTTATCACAATCAGGTATTGAGGTTAATATGATTAAAGATATTACGCCTTTACCACACAATGGTTGTCGTCCTCCCAAGAAAAGAAGGGTGTAAATACCGTCTAAATACTACATACTAAGTATTTAGTAATTAGATTATAAAAGGTGGCTAATTAATTTTTACGATTTTTTACCGATTAGTCCACCGTTAATAAAAAGATCGAAATAAAATAAAACTATGGCAAGGTACACAGGCCCAAAAACAAAAATCTGCAGGATTTTTGGAGAGCCGATTACAGGAAACGGAAAATGGCTAACAAAAAACAGCAACCCTCCCGGGATGCATGGTGCCAACCGTAAGCGTAAAACATTAGGTGAATACGCACTTCAATTAAGAGAAAAGCAAAAGGCAAAATATACTTACGGCCTTTTGGAAAAGCAATTCCGCAAAACTTTTGAAGAAGCCAGCAGGCGCAAAGGCGTAACAGGTGAAAACCTGATTAAGCTTTTGGAAGCAAGGCTGGATAACACCGTTTTCCGTATGGGAATTGCTCCAAGTCGCCAGGGTGCACGCCAGTTGGTGAGCCACAAGCACATCACGGTAAATGGTGAAGTTGTAAACGTACCATCTTATTCAATGAAGCCGGGAGATACTGTTGGCTTGAAAAATAAGAGTGCCGTTAATACTTCTATTACTGGTGCTGTAAGAGGCAAAAACACCAAATTCAATTGGATAGATTTTAACGAAACTGAACTAAAAGGTACTTTCATCGCTTATCCTGAAAGGGAAAGTGTTCCCGAAAATATTAAGGAGCAGTTGATAGTAGAATTGTATTCTAAGTAAGCGTTGAATGGTTGCTCACTTGAAATACCAACAGTACAAGTGAGTGACACAACGATGTTGAATAAGGCGTAAAAAGCCGGTTACAAAAATAATTCACAATAATTCCTTTTGCTGCTCCGGCAGTAACGGGTTACAACAAAAATACAAACGTTTAATATGGGCATTTTAAATTTTGTTAAACCAGATAAAATCGTTCTTCAAAAAGCAACTGATTTTGAAGCTCAGTTTGAATTTCGTCCACTTGAGCCAGGCTACGGTGTTACCATTGGTAACGCATTGCGCAGGGTATTGCTTAACTCACTGGAAGGTTATGCTATTATTGGTATCAATATAGTAGGTGCCGATCATGAGTTTGCAACTATCAAGGGTATTACAGAAGATGTTACTGAGATAATCCTCAATTTAAAGCAGGTTCGTATTAAGAAAAAGGTTGAGCATGAAATCAGTACAGAAAAGATTACCCTTTCTCTTAAAAACAAAACAGAGTTTACTGCAGGTATGATAGGTGAGGCTTCACCCGTATTTGAAATAATGAACCCTGAGTTGTTGATTTGTGTAATGGATACCAGTGCAAAACTTGATATCGAAATTACCATCGGCAAAGGAAGAGGTTACGTTCCTGCTGAGGAAAACAAAGAAAAGAATTCTCACTTTGGATACATTGCCATCGATGCTATTTACACTCCGATTAAGAATGTAAAGTATACGATTGAAAATACCCGTGTGGAGCAACGTACCGATTTTGAAAAATTAATTATGGAAGTGGATACCGATGGTACCATTCACCCGGAAGAAGCTGTAAAGCAGGCAAGTCGTATTCTTATCCAGCACCTGATGATCATTACGGATGAAAACATCACGTTTGATACTAAGGAAGATAAGAAGGAAGACCTGGTTGATGAACAAACTTTGCAATTGCGTAAAGTATTAAAAACTCCGTTAGAAGATTTAGATCTTTCTGTACGTGCCTTTAACTGCTTAAAAGCTGCCAAGATTAATTCATTGAGCGAACTGGTTCAGTACGAGCAGGAAGACCTGATGAAATTCAGAAACTTTGGACAAAAATCTTTAAGTGAAATTGAGCAGGTATTAAACGAAAGAGGACTTGGTTTTGGAATGGATTTAAGCAAGTTGAAGTTGGATGATGAGTAATTAATTACCCCTCCGCCCTAATAATGGGAACCGGAGATTTTATAACAAAGTAGCTTACAAATCCTGACACGGTGTAGGTGAAAATTAAAACAACAATGTCATGCGTCACGGAGATAAAAACAATAACCTCAGCAGAACAGCTTCTCACAGAAAAGCATTGCTGATGAACCTGGGTTGTCAGTTGATAACTTACAAAAGAATTACAACAACGTTGGCTAAGGCACAGGCTTTGCGTACTTACATTGAGCCATTAATTACCAAAACAAAAAATACTGCTACCAAAGAGATGATAATGCACAATCACCGTATTGTGTTTAGCTATCTTAATGATAAGGCTGCTGTAAAAGAATTATTTACAGTTGTTGCTCCAAAAGTGTTGGGCCGTCCGGGTGGTTATACAAGAATTATCAAGCTTGGTAAAAGAACGGGTGATGCAGCTGAAATAGCTATGATTGAACTGGTTGACTTTAATGAAATTTACGG
>JANPNY010000561.1:0-20019 GCA_031427745.1 Chitinophagaceae bacterium
CTCCTGGCTAAAATGATTAACGCCAAAAATGCGGATTAATAGTTCATCATTTTTACCGTACATCTGCACCTTTACTTCTTCCCAGGTAAGGCTGGCGCCCAAGTCGTTGTTCAATATATCAAACCAGGCTGCTGCATGGTAGTGCATATCATCAATTACAGTTCCATTTAAATCAAATAAAAATGCTGTAGCTTTTATTTTCATCTATGTTTATCTCTTTACTTTAAAAAGCTAGTTTACTACTTTCATTTTTTCTGCATCTGCTAAAAATGTTTTAAGACCAATATCAGTTAACGGATGTTTTAATAATGCCAGGATAGAAGACAATGGACAAGTGCATACATCTGCACCTGCTTCTGCGCAAGCTATTATATGGTTGGCGTTGCGTATGGAGGCAGCCAATATCTCCGACTTAAAACCCTGGATAGAATATATTCTTGCAATCTGTGCTATTAGTTGAACACCATCCCAGCCACTATCATCAATACGACCTATAAATGGTGAAACATACGTGGCTCCTGCCTTTGCAGCAAATATAGCCTGACCGGCGCTAAATATTAATGTACAGTTTGTTTTGATGCCGTTGTCAGTAAACCATTTAATTGCCTTGATCCCTTCTTTTATCATGGGTACTTTTACAATGATGTTTGGGTGGATTGCTGCCAGCTTTTTTCCTTCTTCTACGATACCGGCAAAATCGGTTGATATTACTTCTGCACTGATATCACCATCCACTATTTCGCAAATGGTTTTGTAATGATTGTTTATGGCCTCTTCGCCTTTGATGTTTTCTTTGGCCATTAGAGATGGGTTGGTAGTTACTCCATCCAAAATACCCAATTCGTTGGCTTCTCTTATTTCTGCCAAATTTGCTGTGTCGATAAAAAATTTCATGTCTATATTATTTTAGTTGGAGAAAATTAAATGAATAATGGTGAATGATAAAAAGCGACTATGAACGATTCACCATTTGTCATTCACAACATTTACTTGTTTACTGATAATTTGTATACTGTTTCGGTATGATATTTTTGTCCGGGTTTAAGCAGGGTACTAGGAAATTTGGGCTGATTGGGTGAATCAGGAAAATGCTGTGTTTCTAAACATAAACCTGTATGCTGGTTGATAGGCTTGCCGGCACTGGTTTTAATGCTGCCGTCCAAAAAATTTCCGGAGTAAAACTGTAACCCGGGCTCGGTAGTAAACACTTCCAACACACGGCCGGTTTTTTCTTCGGATAAAGTAGCAATCAATGATAAACCTGCATCTTTTTTATTCAACACAAAATTATGATCATAGCCTCCTTTTACAGAATCAATCCTAAGGCCTATCTTCTCCGCTTTTGTAAAATCAAATGGAGTTCCCTTTACTGCTCTTATTTCGCCGGTTGGAATTAACCCACTATCAACCGGGGTATAATTATCGGCGGCTACCTGCAATTTATGATCGAGTATGGTATTGCTTGCATCGCCGGTTAAATTAAAATAGGCGTGATTGGTAAGATTAATTACAGTCGCTTTATCTGTTTCGGCATCATACTCAATTTTTAATTCGTTATCGTCTGTTAATGTATAACGAACTTTTACCTGCAGGTTTCCCGGGTAACCTTCTTCACCATCCTTACTTAAATAACTTAACAACAATACCGGGGTAGAATCATTCTCTATGGCCGCATCCCAAACTACTTTATCAAAACCTTTGTTGCCACCATGCAAATGGTTGGCTCCATTATTAGTTGCCAATATATAGGTGCTGGTATCAATAGTAAATTTTCCTTTGGCAATCCGGTTACCATAGCGGCCAATTAATGCACCAAAATAGGGCGGCTTGGCAAGGTAGCCACTCAGGCTATCGAAGCCCAGTACAATAGAAGATATAGTATCATTTTTATCCTTTGCAACCCACGATGTAAGCGTGCCGCCATAGGTGGATATTTTTACTTCAGTTCCTTTTGCATTTACCAGTGTGTACAAAAACACTTCTTTGCCATCGGCATTGCCCCAGGCTGTTTTTGAAATACCTTTTTTTATTTCCATTTTTTTGGTTGTTGGGTTGTTACAGGATGTTAACAGCATTGCAAAAACTATCCATGTGCAGATGCCTGGTAGTGTGCTTAATTTCATTTTTGAATAATTGATGTTTAAATGATCGATGGTGAAATTGTTTTACTGAATTTTAGTGTTTGTTTACTTATCGCCAGGTTCTTTCAATAACCGGCCAGTGGTTAATCCAGCTTATTTTTTCTATCCGCAATTTTGATCGTCCATAATCGGCAGCATCGTAAGCATGAAAGACGATATAGTCGGTTCCATCAAAACCTGCTACACCATTGTGGCCTGTGCCGTACCAGTTTTTATCGCCTTCCAATATGGTTGAGCCTCCTCCCAGGTTCATGGGGATGCCCTCTCTGTCGGCATAGGGCCCCGCTAATTTTTCGCTTCTGCCCACTACCATTTTGTAGGTACTTTTTTCGCCACGGCAACAATAATCAAAAGACACAAAGAGGTAATAATAATTTCCATGCTTATAAACAAAGGGAGCTTCAATAGCTGCATCACCTGCAACAGAATCCGGCAAAATATAATCTCTTTTACGGCTTGCCACCGTGTACCACTCTTCGGGTTGGGCTACCGATAAAAGATCAGTGTTTAATTTAACCATTTTAATGCCGTTCCAAAAGGAACCAAATACCAGCCAGGGCGTATTGTTTTCATCCATTATTTGGTTGGGGTCGATGGCATTCCACATATCACGGCCAGGCACAGATTGTATAACTTTTCCATGATCGGTCCACTTAAAATTTTTGGCTAAAGGATCCAGTGTTTTGTTGGTGGCCACCCCTATGCAGGAAGTGTTTTTGCCAAATGCCGATACGGAATAATACAAATAATATTGTCCATTATGGTAACTGATATCGGGTGCCCAGATATGGCCTTTAAAACCAGCAATGGTTTGTACCGCCCAATCGGGCGCTTTATCAAAAACCGGTTTTTGTTGCTTCCAATGTTCTCTGTCGGCAGATGAAAAAACAGTAATGCCTTGCCCGGTACAAAAAACATAGTACGTGCTATCCTGCTTTATAATTACAGGGTCGTGTACTGGGATGAGTGTATCATTTGCCAATGGTTTTTGCTGGGCAAAAGGGCTTAATACAGCTGCTAACAACAATATGGTTATAACAATTTTCATATTTTATTTTGATGCAGATAAGCTAAAAAAAAGGTTGGTGACTGCTGCTTTATTCATACACAACTCCAACCTGCATTAATATATCTTCCATTATTTTACTGATCAATAATGTTAGCTGGTGCGGCATTTTTTCACTCTCCAATAATCCTTTATCCAGGCAACTCATTACTTCTTGTATCTCATAGTCGAACCCATTACTTTTATGCGGCATCGAAAAATTTTGCACTTCTTCATCTGCTAAATAAACCTCCAATTCAGTTGCCTTAAACCAGGGGTTTTTAATTTTAATCCTGCCCTTTGTGCCAATAATTTCTGCCTCAATGGCGGTATTAAATTGAATGCTGGATATCAGGTGAGCCGATTGACCATCCGGATATTGTAAGATAATGTTGGTGTATTCATCCACATTCGTAATCGATAATTTTGACACCGCTTTTACCAAGGTTGGCTCGCCCAGCAACCATGTTGCCAAAAACAGCGGATAAATTCCAACATCCATCATGGAGCCGCCGCCCAGCGATTTATTGTATAGCCTGCCTTCCAAATCTACCGGTGCTTTAAATCCAAAATCGGCTGATACATATTGCAGTTTGCCAATAACATCCTCATCTATTAATTGCTTTATTTTATCAATGAATGGCATGCATGCTGTCCACATTCCTTCCATCAAAAAAACCTTGTTTTCTTTTGCTGCATTAATCATTGCAGCCGTTTGGTTGTAGGTAAGTGCCATCGGCTTTTCGCACAGTACATGTTTTCCCTTTTTTATACAAGCCATGGTTTGCTCATAATGAAAAGCATGCGGCGTAGCAATGTAAATGATGTCAACATTTTCATCCTGCATCAGGTCATCATAATTATCATAAAACCTGGAAGCATTAAACTTTTTTGCGTATGCTTTCGCATTTTCACTATCCCGAGAAGCAACTGCATATACGGTTGCCCCTTCCACAACGCTTAATGCGGTGCAAAATTTTTCTGCAATTCTGCCGGCACCTAGTATGCCCCAACGATAATTTTTTTTCATGATGCAGTTTACATTTTAACCCTGATGACAGCAAATGAATTAGGTAAAGAAGTTAAAATAATTTTGTTCTTTTTAATTTCAATAGTAGATTCTTTGGGCGCTATATTTTGTGGATGCTCAAATGAATTCACGCTGTTTAAATCATTATTGTTTAATACGGTAAGCACAGCTGTTTTACCCAGCTTTTTAACCCCCTGAAGATTGATGGTATTGGTTTGTGATTTACCGGCTGCATTTACCACTTTAATAATAAGCTCATTGCTGTTTTTATCTGTTACTGCAGATACATACAAACTATCCTGGCCAGCAACCGCTTTATCCTCCAGCAAAGCTGGAACAACGTTGGTTCCTTTATTGGTGGAATATAATTTTTGTACATAGTAATTGGCCGTTCCATAACTCTGCAGGTTGTTAACCCATATTAAATCAGGCGTCCATTGCCAGCCATCTATATGTGCAAAAAGGGGAGCGTAAGAAGCCAGGTTTACTACAGCTGCATTGCGTTCAAGTCCGGTCATAAATGCTGCTTCGGCAATAGCAGTCTGGGTGGTATTTTTATTGTTTGGACTTGCCGTAAATTCACTTTGAGCAGCATACTCACCAGCAAAAATTTTACTACCATTCCTTGGGTAATTATCATAACGGGAAGCATTGGCCAAAAACCATTCTGGCCGGCGATAATAATGCTCATCAATAATATCAGCATTCATTTTCCGCAGCTCTCCATTCAGGTAATCAAAACGGTCGCCACCGGGATCTGTACCGGAACTGTTAACCAATTTAAAACCGGGATATCTAAACTTAATTGCTTTTGTAAAAACCTTTAATCTTTCTACATATTGGGGACCCCAGTTTTCGTTACCAACACCCATCATTTTTAAATTGAATGGTGCCGGGTGCCCCATATTGGCCCTTACCTTTCCCCAGGTTGTATTTACATCCCCGTTGGCAAATTCTATCAGGTCCAGCGCATCTTGTACATAAGGATCCAGCTGATCGATGGGCACAACTTCTGCTGTATTAAACTGGCAGGCCATACCGCAATTGAGGATGGGCAAAGGAGCTGCTCCAATATCTTCTGCCAGTTGAAAATATTCAAAGAAACCAAGACCAAAAGTTTGGAAATAGTCCGGTGCCGGTCTATGGGCAAATTCATTGTTCCAGCGATTGATGATCAGTTGCCTTTCTTCCGGCGCACCCAATGTTTTTTTCCATTGATAGCGCACAGAAAGATCGTGGCCTTCTACAATACATCCACCGGGAAAACGGATAAAGCCGGGCTTCATATCTGCCAGCAATTGTATCATATCTGCCCGCATGCCGCCGGGGCGTTGCTTCCAGGTATCTGCAGGAAATAGGGATACCATATCCATATCGATTGTGCCGGTTCCTTCCACCCAGATATTGAGTTTTCCCTTTAAAGAGGAGTCGGTTGAAGTAAAGCTGGTAGCCGTCTTTTTCCATTCGTTGCCCCCAGTTGCAGCAGGCGTTAGTATTGTTGAGCCAATGATTTTGCCACTGCTGCCAATTAGTTCTAGATGCAGTTTTAACCCCGGCGATGGTAAGCGGTACATTACAGAAAAATCGTATCGCAATGCATTTTTTATACCCATACCTCTAAAGCCTTCATTGGTAATACCGAGTGTATCTGCAGCGTTATTTTTTGCAATTCTTATAAAACGTGGATTAGAAATATTGGCTTCATCCCTGTTCATGATTAAAACACTGCCTTCATTAAATTTATTTTGATTTACAGTCCACCCCATCAAAGGTTTATAAAATTCGAAAGAACGGTTCTTTACCATTTCGGCATAAATACCTCCATCTGCGCCCAGGTTAATATCTTCAAAAAAGATACCCCACATGGTGGGCGCTATCGATGCAACAGGTTTATTTACCTGCACATAAATGGTATTGCTTTTGGTTATTTGTGCATTGGCTGTCAGCAAGAGAAGGTTAAGCAGGATAGAAGCGGCAAGCAATTTTTTTTTGTTCATGCTTTTGGTTTTATAATTGGTAAGATTGAATGTAGTTTTTAGTTAATTTTTTTGGGTTTCTTTACAGCTTTTACGCCTTCAGTTGTCATCACAATTCTTTTGATACTGCCATCTGTATTGTAATACAGATAGTCGATACAAACAGATCGTCGGAAACTACCTCCGTCATGCTGAATACTTCCATTATGATAAATAAAATAAGCTGCCCCTTTAAAGTCGATGATGGATTGATGATTGGTATTAGAATTTCCAGCCAGCTCATTCAGAATGCCTTTGTATATCCATGGCCCGTTTATATTGCGACTCATAGCGTATGCTATTTTCTCTGGAAAACCGATGGCATAAGAAAGATAGTACCAACCCTTTCGTTGGTGAATCCAGGGTGCTTCTGTATAGGCAGGCAGATCAATCATTTTAATTTCACCATCCAACTCTACCATGTTCGTTTTTAGTTTGGCATAATAACATTTACTGTTACCCCAAAATAAATATGCCTGTCCGTCCTTATCAATTATTACAGAAGGATCAATATCATCCCACATCATTTTTGATGTAGCACTCGTCATATCATTGGTGATTAAAGCCTTACCCAGTGCATCTTTAAAAGGACCTGTTGGTTGATCAGAGACTGCTACACCTATAGCTTTACCCGGTACATTTGCATGCTCTGTGGCCACATACCAGTAAAATTTTCCATTTCGCTCTATAACCTGAGATGCCCATGCATCATCCTTTGCCCATTTAAAATCTTTCACTGTAAGCGGCACCTGATGCTCATTCCAATTTACCATATCGGCAGAGGAATAACAAAGCCATTCATGCATTTGATAGCCATCTTTTGGTGCAGGGGTTTCATCATGTCCGGCGTATAAATAAACTGAATCTTTATAAACTAACGCAGCCGGATCACCAGTATATTTATCCTTGATAATTGGGTTGCCATTTTTTACCTGCGCCTGCATATTAGTAGCTCCCAACAGTACCATATACAAGCTCAAAATAGCATGCCATTGCTTAGTAAAATATTGTAGATTTTGAACCATGTATTTATATTCTTTATTAGGATGGAATTATTTTTTATAAAAAAATTTTACTAAAATACCGCCATTTGGCTGAAGAATAACATTAACCGGATTATCGCCGTTTTAATTGCATTCAACTTTTATCTTCCGTCTATACAGCAGGGTATATACCTTTAGTATTTTTGCCTATGAATAATAAGAGTAGGATAGTTAAAAAAATATTATTTTAAGGTGAGTACTACTACAGAAAAAGGCGGCAATTTTACTTGCAATTTACCATTCCCCATCTTCACATCTTTAAACGCAACCGGATGAATTTTATTAGGCTCATCAAATGAATTATAATCTTGTAATTTTTTTGCGGTAATGATGCTGCCAGTTACAGAGGCATAAGCAGAACCAGCAATATTGATATTGATTTCCTGTGCTTTTGAAGCATCAATATTTACTAAAGAAATATGCGTTATGCCCTCTTTATCCTTTGAGGCAGATACTGATACAGCTGGTAACTTATCAGCACCAAAACTATAGTTGTTAGAAACAATTTTTAGTGGCAATAAAGTTGCATCCTGGTGCACATTATACAATTCCATCACATGGTAAGTAGGTGTAAGAATCATCTTCTCTTTATCGGTAAGAATAACAGCCTGCAATACATTTACACATTGCGCCAAATTAGCAATGCGAACTCTACTGGCATGGTTATTAAAAATATTTAAAGTAACGCCTGCTATTAAAGCATCTCTCATGGTATTTTGCTGGTATAAAAATCCCGGATTGGTACCTGCTTCTACATCATACCATCCGCCCCACTCATCTACTACCAATGCAATTTTTTTTGCTGGATCATATTTATCCATAATGGCAGCATGTTTGGTAACCAATTCATCCATTAACAAAGCCTGCTTCATGGTGGCAAAGTATTGGGCCTCCGTATAATCAACCGCCGGTCCTTTTTTGTTCCATTCAATTACAGAATAATGGTGCATGGCCACGCCGCCTAACATGTGAAGCGGAATATTTTTCATCAGCGTTTCTGTCCAGTTATAATCTGCATCACTTGCACCGGAAGCTATCCGTAAAAGGCCTCCCGTATTTTCCCAATCAGCAATAAAAGTTGCATATTTACGGTATTCATTTGCATAGTAATCAGGCGTCATGTTTCCACCGCATCCCCAGGCTTCGTTACCAATACCCCACAGTTTTACTTTCCATGGTTCTGTGCGACCATTTTGTTTACGCAAATCGCTCATCGGACTTTTACCTTTAAAGTTGGTGTATTGTACCCAATCGGCTAATTCCTGTACAGTTCCACTGCCTACATTGCCGGAGAGGTAAGGTTCTGCGCCCAGTAATTCGCAGAGATTTAAAAAATCATGGGTACCAAAACTATTGTCTTCGGTAACACCACCCCACCATTTATTTACCATCGTGGGTCTTTTATCTTTTGCACCAATGCCATCTTTCCAATGATAGGTATCTGCAAAGCAACCACCCGGCCAACGCAGGTTTGGAATTTTTAATTTTTTTAACGCATCAATAATATCATTGCGTACGCCGGCTGTATTGGGTATGAGTTTATTGGTATCACCCACATAAAAACCATTGTAAATACAACTGCCTAAATGCTCTGCAAAATGGCCATAAATGTTTTTACTTATTATTACTTTAGCTGAGTCTGTATTAATGGTTATTATATTTTGTGCAATAGAAAAATGTTGCAATAAAAAAATTAACAAACCACATAAAATATACTTTTTCATAGACTATTAAATTTAAGATTTATCTATTTAAATTGATTTCTAAATTTTACGAAATGCCGTAAACCATTTAATCCCGTTTGTAAAAAAATTGCATTACAGAATTACCAAAAGCTATAAAAAGCCTTTTCTTTATTGTACTTTTTTACCCCATACCGGCAGACCTGTGGATGTAAATCCAGAATAAGTTAAAGTAACATTTCTAGTAGAAGCTTCCCAGTCCCATGCATCTGAAACATTACATTTTACTCCATTAATATCTAATATTTTGGTACTGCTGTTATAAGACCATGTGCCGGTAACAGCACCGCTAACTTTTTTATCATTGGTAAGAATTACGTTGGATGATTTTTGTATAACCTGGTATTGATACTGCATGGTAATTTGCTCCCAAACACCTACCAACGATTGTTCGGTAATAGTAGTTGCAGGTACGCCTGCATATCGCTCCGGTGCTACTACGGGCCAGCCATCTTCTGTCCACTGAATGCTACGCACCTGCCCCATCATTACAGCATTGGATGCATTGATACCCGGTACATCTTTTGGTAAACGCCCCTGCGATGAAAAAAACCACTCTTTGGTATCCGGATTTTGAAATACAGCACAATGAGATATTCCTACCCAGCCGGTGCTCATATTAAATGCGTAAGGATGCGTAACCATTGGCCAGCATTGGGCTCCTGTAGTTACATTTCCGCCATCAATACCTATATATGGTCCCGTTATAGTTTTTGAGCGTGAAACACGGGTATTGTAGGAAACTGATAAATCGTCGTAAGCAACAAACAGGTAATAATACCCTGTAATATCATTATAAATAATTTCAGGAGCTTCTAATCCCTGCCAACGATCGGTAGTAACATTACCACGGCCAGCAATGCGAACACCATAATCGTTAAGTGTTTCTAATTTATCCGGCTTGCCAGTTGCAGGATTTAATTTTAATGCAGCAATACCTGTATGCCATGATCCGTAGATTAACCATTGATCGCCTTCGGGAGTAATAATAAAACTTGGATCGATGGCATTAAATTTATAATAAGCATTCCAATCGGAACTACCATTTCTAAAATAGCTTCGTGCAATATCAGGTTCCGAACACACTACCATTCCCTTGTCTGTCCATACATTAGTAGATAAATCATCCGATTCTGCTAAACCAATAAAGGCCCGCTCAGACCAGGAAGTATTATTATCTGTACCCACAATTGGATTAGTAATTACTACACTGTAATACAATCTATATTTATTTCCAACCTTTCTTATACAAGGTGCCCAAAAACCATAATCCGGGTTTTCAATTGCCGGTAATGCTGGCACCATACGAGCTCTTTTATTATTTAAAGAATCTTTTATCCAGGCTGGAACGGTTGCAAAAGCAGTACCTAAAAAATCCCATTTTACCAGGTCTTTAGAGCGTCTGTAGGGATAATGACCATAACCTTCTATTGCATTGCCATATGAGGCATCTGTTTGATACATGTAATAATAATCGCCACTTTTTGCAACGGTAGGATCATGTACATTGGCCAGGTTCCATTCTGAACGGCTTGACCATGAAGCAATTCCAGTATAGTTATCCGGGTAGGTTGGCCCGGGAAAAGTACTAACCACAGGAGGTGGAGTTACAACAGGCGGTACAACAACCGGTGGTGGCGGTGCTGTTGTTTTACTACAACTGCTTACCAATACAAGCAACCCTGCAACTATTAATAAAGGAAATTTTTTCATATTATACAATATTTTTTATTTATATAGGCAATATTTTTAAAAAAAATATACTGCTTCTATATTGCAAGTAACCATATTATTTAACAGGTATTTCAAATAAAGTAACACTCGCTGCATCCAGTTGAAAAACCCCCTGATTAGTAACTGTTGATTCAACGATTTCAATAACAGGCTTTTTTCCGGGTTTATTAATTGCTTTTAAATCTGTGCCGGAAATAGTCCATTTCTTTCCCTTCTGTTCAAGTTGTATTCCTTCAAATTTGAGTTTCACTTGCTGCGACTGCAAAGTAGGATTAACTACCGCTATTGTAATTTTTTTACGATTTTTTGTTAGTGCTGCAGTCACATCTAAAGGATATGTATTGCTGCCGGATGAAACTGCTGGACGGTCAACATTTGTAGTACCCGTAATTTGAGGCTGTTCAGCATTACCGGTTACCTCAACAGGTAGCTCACCATAATGATCTGCAAACAATTTTATTGCCAGGCCATTGGGCTGCAAAGCAGCATCAGTACCGCTGTACAATAAACAGGATGGGGCACCGGTAGAAGTATAAGAAGACATTGCAATGATATCAGTATGCCTGAAAATTTCCTGAAATGCCTCGGCGGTAGACAACGCATCCTCTAGCCCCCAACCGTCTTTCATGCGCCATTCATCCATGGCAAGTTTAATGCCTTTTTGTTGAATAAATGGCATCTTTCTTTTATATTCCCTAAAAGCTTCTGCGGCACATTTAATACGATTAGGCAAGCGCCTGATGCGATTTGCAAGTGAATCATTCACATGTACAAATGTTTGCTTTTGCTCGTTATACGCTGAGTCAGAAATCGGATACGCATGTTCGGCAATAAAATCAAAATCATCGGCTGCATAAGCCAGTAAATTACCAGACCAGTCTTTTTCTGAACCGTATAGATAAGGTGTTTTACCTACCAACGGTTTATTAGTATAAATAGAAGTGGAGCCAGTTTCAAAAGGCGAAGCACCGGAAGCTACAATATAAATTGTTGGATCAATTTTGCGCAACGCCCTTGCAAATAATTTATGTTTAATAATATAATGTTCAATAGACATGTGGCCCAATTGCCATTCGCCATACATTTCATTTCCTATACCCCACCATTTAACTTTATATGGCAATGGATGACCATTAGCAGCCCTAAGTTTACCCATTGGCGTAGTGGTGGAGCCATTCACATATTGCAGCCAGTCCGCAGCTGAATTAGCATCACCCAAACCGGCATTTACCCCAATATAAGGTGCCACATTTAATAACCTGCACAAGCGCAAGTAATCATCTGTGCCCACATCGTTCGATTCCATTGCACTCCAGGCATAATCATAGCGTGGCGGACGCTTGTCTTTATTGCCAATCCCATCTCGCCAGTTGTACCCGGAAGATGCATTTCCACCCCAGCGAACCATCCCCATATTCATATCTTTTAAATGATCCAATATATCCTTTCTAAATCCTTCAATATTATCCGCCGGCATTAAAGAAATGGTGCCGATTGTAAAAGAACCCTTGCCCGTTCCCGTGATTTCGATGCTTGCATTATCTGTATCAGCTGTAGCAATAAAACGAAGAGGTAATTTTTGAAATGTGCTAGTTAAATTTTTAAACAACAATTGCTGTTTGTTGCTGCTATTGTTTTGCAAAGCAACCTGCACTACAACGCCGGGCTTTGCAGACAGATAAATATATCCTGTATAAGCTTTTCCCTTTTTAAGTGAAATATTTTGTTGCTGTACACCATGAAGCGTATTTTTTTGGAGCATGATTAGCGGTGAATGCTCGCCTACAAAAGCATGAACACTATCCATTGTAACAAAGGCATCATCACCAACGGGTTTCCATCTGCCAAGATAGGTTCGGGTATTTACAGGGGATTGCTTTTCTGTTGAATTAACCGGATAAAAAAACTTTCGGTCTCCGATCATTTCAGCCCATAATCCACCTTCAAAATAATTAAACAACAATTCAATAAACTGACCATATACCAATTTTGAAATAGGATTAAATTGTTTACCGGCATTAACAGTTACTTGTACAGCAGTAGTTGCAAGTGCTACCTGTCCGGATTGTGTATATACATTAATAGAACCCGAAAAAATTACAAAAAAAATTAATACTTTAATTTGCATAGTTGTCTTTTTTATAACTCATGTACCTCCTTAAATCTTAAAAAGCTGCACCAGATGTAAGTACAAATGATGCAGCTTACTTGCTACTAATGTGGTTAATTAATTATTGCAATTAATAACTTAAATTTTGACTATAACCAGGGTTGTTATCAATTTCAGTTTGCGGAATTGGATAATATTCTCTGCCTGGCAAATAGGTATTCATTTCAGGATCGTTGGATTTTAGCAAAGACAATTTAGCTGCATTACCCAACCAGCCCCAGCGGCGGACATCATCAAAACGATGCCCTTCTAAACAGAACTCCAGCAATCTTTCATGTGCAAGTTGATCACGCATTTGATCCTGTGTCATATTAGGTTTTACAGTAGCCAAATCAGGTAAACCTACACGGCTACGTACTTTCTGGATAAGTGGATATGCTGCAGCAGTTTGTGAAGTTTCGTTTAAACATTCAGCATACATCAGCAATATATCTGAATAACGCATCAACCTTTCGTTGATACCAGATTTCCAGTCAAACTCATCAGGTTTATTACCGTATCCGTTTTGATATTTTTTGCAAAACAAATCATTAAGATCATTAACATTTCCACCATAACGGGTGGCAAAAGGAACGCCATAAATCATAGCACCAGGTTTGTTGTAAAAAATGGTGGCATCCAGCCTTGGATCATCAGCTAAATTAACCGTTTTTTCTACTAAAAACTCGTTGAAAACAGATCTTGTTGGTTGCACATCTGTCCAGCCAAAACTGCGTGGCGCAAATGTAATTGCTCTTGCAGATGTTTTACCCCAACCTGAAGATGGAATACCACCCCAGCCTAAATCTTGTCCACCAGCGGTTCTTGAAAACTGCACTTCAAAAATGGACTCTTTATTGTTTTCTAAATCTTCTGTAAAATTATCTTTGTAATTTGGAACAAGGTCGTAAACGCCTAAATCAATTATTGCTTTAAACTGAGTAGCAGCTTCTGCAAATTTTTTGTTGAACAACAAAGCTTTTCCCAGGTAACCCAATGCGGCACCCTTAGTAGCTCTGCCGGCTTCTGTACCCGGATAAGAAACTGGTAATAATGAAGCAGCTTTTGTAAAGTCTGCAATTACCTGAGTCCATCCAGCCTGCTCGGTTGATTGTGGTACAAAATAATCGGTATTTGTTTTTGCTGCATGTAATGGCAATGCAACTTTTCCGTAAAAATTTACCAGGTGAAAAAAGTACAATCCTCTTAAGAAAGTAACCTCTCCAATCAGTCTGCTTTTTAAAGCATCCTCCATAGCAATGCCAGGGATATTATCCAACACCTGGTTAGCACGGGCTACCCCTTCATAATAGCCAGTAAAGGCCCAGCCATAGCCGGCTCCGTCAGCCGTACCTAATGCAAACCGTCCAATATTACCAAAGGCACCCCAAGGACTATTGCTTTTAATATCATCGCCTCTTATATCCAACAAAGCGGGTGTGAAGCGCATGTATGTACCATCAGTTAAAAGGCTACCATATGCTGCATTTGTTCCTTTAACAGCGTCCTCTTTGTTTTGCCAAAAAGTAGCAGAGGTTTGCAAATTTGGGTTAGACTGTTCCAGGTTTTTTGAACAACCTGTGGTTAGTATTACGGCACTTACTGTAAAAATGCCGATGAGTGATTTATTTAATTTCATATCAAAAAATTGTAAGGTTTAATAATTAAAATCCAATTTGCAAACCAAATAATATGGAACGTGGGTTAGGGAAAGAACCAATATCAAATCCTCTGCTGAACAAACCATCGCTTATAAAATCAGGATCGTATCCACGATACTTAGAAAATGTTACAATATTTTGTCCGGAGATGTATGCACGGAAACTACTGAATACTTTTGCTTTACCAAAAAGGTTTGCAGGCAATGTGTAACCTATTTGAGCATTTTGCAATTTTAAATAAGTTCCACTTTCAACAAAACGATCAGAAAAACGACTATTGCCATTTGGATCATATATTACCGGACGTGGCACATTTGTGTTGGTATTGGTTGGTGTCCAAAAATTTAATGCATCTGTAGAATGATTACTATATTGAGAAATCATCAAATCGTGGTAAACACCATTAAATACTTTGTTACCTGCATTACCCTGAAAGAATATAGAAGCATCAAAGTTTTTGTAAGAGCAATCAAAGTTAAAACCATAACTCATTTTTGGAATTGAACTACCGAGGTAAACCCTGTCATTATCGGTGATTTTACCATCGGGCAAACCTGTTAATTTACCATCAGTACCAATACCATCTACATCTTTAAATTTTACATCACCCGGTGCTGCACCTGTTTGTGTTGCATGCCCTGCAACATCTGCAGCGTTATTAAACAAACCTTCTGTAACAAAACCAAACAATTCGCCCACAGAGCGGCCTACCTGTGTTTTACTTCCAACACCATAAATTGGATTATCGATACCACCCAATTTCAACACTTTGTTTTCAAGCGTAGTAAGGTTAGCACTTACATTGTATTTAAATTCACCTTTGCGGTTGTTGTAAGCCAATGTAAATTCAAACCCTGTATTTTGGGTAGAAGCTGCATTGGTAAAGATGGAAGAAGGTACTGAACCAACTGAAAGTGGAAGCGGAATATCAGCTAACAAATCGGTTGATTTTCTTTTATAATATTCTGCAGTAAACATTAATTGATTGTTGAATAAGCCTAAATCAATTGCTGCGTTTAAAGTAGAAGTTGCTTCCCATTTAATAGCTGGATCACGCTGGGTAACGGTAGTTGCACCGCCAGCCAATGTGTTGCCAAAAACATAGCTTGCATTAGGATTAATAAAAGACTGAAAAAGATAATCACCAAAATTTTGGTTACCTACCTGTCCAAATCCACCTCTTAATTTTAATGTGGTAATTTGTTTTGGAAGATTGATAAATGCTTCATTATTTACATTCCAGGCAACTGCTGCAGATGCAAAATTTCCGTATTTATTGGCAGCACCAAAGCGGGATGAACCATCTCTTCTAAAATTACCAGTAAGCAAATAACGATCGCCGTAATTGTAATTAACCCTACCTAAATAAGAAAGTATAGTATTTTTAGAAAAATCGCTGTAAACAGATTTATCTAAAGGATTGGTAATAGCACTAAAGGTTAAGAACTGTAAGTCCTGCGTACCATTTGCTGTACCGGTAAAGTTTTCAAAATTTCTTTGCAGGTAAGATGTACCAGCCAGAAAATCTATTTTATGTTTACGATGCTCAAGTTTATAAGTCAGCATGTTTTCAATCTGTCCAGTTTTATCTGCACCAGTTCCCTGATTCATATAATAAGTGGTGTTTAGATAATAAAATCCTAAATCAAACTTTGGTTCGTAATGAAAGTTTTTAAATTCAGTTCTGTCATAACTCACATTTAGTTTATACTTCAGGTTTTTAACGATTTCAAATTCACCGTAAACATTTCCTAAAAAGCGATTCCGATTATTGTAGTCAGTAATTAAATTTCCAAGGCCGATTACATTTAAAGTAATTGCTCTTTGGATTACGTTATCAGATCCACCGTAACCACCAAGGCGATTTGGATCATAAACAGGCATTGTAGGAATAGCAGCTAACATACTGGTAAGACTTCCACCAAAAATTGCATGTCCAAATGTATTTCCAAAATTGTGTTTATCAGATTGGCTATAAGCAACTTTTGCACCATAAGTGAAGCGTCCTTTTTTACCCTGAAAATTACTGTTGAAAGAATAACGGTTGTATTTCTGTGGCCCCTTTAAAGTACCGGTTTGATTAAAATAACCTAAACCAATACTAAAAGATGCAGCTTCTGTACCACCGGCAAGGCTGATGTTATGATCTTGAATAGCACCTGTTTTGTACAATTCACGCTGCCAATCTGTATTTACGTTAGATATAAAAGCAGCATTTGCAGGATCGTTACCAGGTGCAACCCCCAAGCCAGCATTTATTTCTGCTGCACTGGTAATTTTTTGGTATCCTACTCTATCTGTCAACGACATTCTTTGTGCAATTTTTTGATTACCGTAGTAACCATTGTAATTAACTTTCATTTGGCCAGATTTACCCTTTTTGGTAGTAATAATTATTACACCCTGGGCAGCACGTGAACCATATAAAGCCGCTGAAGACGCATCTTTCAACACCTGGATATTTTCAATATCGCCGGGAGAAAAATCATAGGGTGCATCAATTGGTACACCATCAATAACAAAAAGCGGGCTATTATTACCAAAAGTACTGATACCCCTGATTTTTATCTGGACAAAACCACCTGGCTCACCAGAACCTTGTACCGTAACACCAGCAGCCTGGCCTTGTAATAATTTTGCAACATCATATGAAGCTGTTTTTTTAGCATTCTCTACATTTACAATAGATACAGAACCAGTTAAATCTTTTTTCTTTACAGAACCATAGGCAACTACAACAACATCTTCCATTGAGGTAGTAACTGCAGTAAGTTCCACTAATACTGTTGATTGATTAGAAACTTTAAGATCTTTTCTATCGTATCCTATAGAAGTAATTACCAAAGTTTGGCCAGTTGCCGCTTCAATACTAAACTTACCAGAAGCATCTGTAGCAGTTGCCTTTTTTGTTTGCTTCACAATAACTGTAGCACCAACTATTGGTTCGTTTGCCTTGCCTGTAATTGTACCGGATATTTTTTTTGATTGGGCAATTAATACACCTGGCAATAACTGTAGTATTGCGATTAATAAAATGCAGGATGCCTGGAGTAGCAGCTTATGCAATTGTTTTTTCATGTAGCTTTTGTTTTAGTAAAAAAAAAATATAAAAGAGACTTTGTTAAGTCTATAAATGAATCAGGGAAATACCAGGCCTATGTACCAGGCCAGTCAGGCATCATATATTTATAAACTCCAAGCATCGTTTTTGATTTTAATTGTCAAATAAACAATTATAAAAAAAATTAAAAAAAAAAAAGTGGGCAAATCATTCAATAAAAAATCTAAGGTAGGTACTTTTTTTTAATTGTCAAAAAAACTTTTATTTTTATTTAAACTTTTTTATTTAAGTACTGAGTGGGTACAAAGTTTAAAAAGGAATTAAAATCTGCATTATATTTTTTAGCATTTACTTTATAATAAAAAGCTCCTTTTTTTGAGTTTAATTTATCCTTGTCCTTCAACTTCACCAGTAGATTGGTTGATAATAATTTTCGATTAAAATTCCCCTTGTCAAAATCTACATTGTACACACACTGGTAAAGATTCTGTAATTGAGGCATGGTGAATTTTGGTGGGAGCAATTCAAATAACAATGGATGAAGCGCTGCCTTATATCTTAATTTTTCTTTAGCAAGTTCAACAAATTTTGCATGGTCAAATATTAACTCGGGATATTCATTTATTGGAAACCAAACAGGGTGGAAATCCTCATTTATCTGCTGCTTATATTTTTGAATATCAATTAATGCAAAGTAGGCTATAGAGATAGTGCGTTCAACACTATCTCTATCCACATTAGTAAATGCATGTAATTGTTCCATATATAATCCGTCTAATCCTGTCAAACTTTTAAGTACACGGGCAGCAGCATCTTCTGCACTTTCGTTTTCCAGCACAAAACCACCCACCAGGCTCCATTTTCCTTTAAAGGGTTCAAAACCTCTTTGAATAACCAACAACTTCATATCCTGCCCATCGTAGCCGAAAATAATACAGTCAACTGCAAATAAAAATCGTTTTTGCTGGGAATAGCGCCTCATGAACTTTGTAAACTTAAAAGGTAAAAATCAATGATAAAACATAGTACATAAATCTTTTTTAGAAAACTACCAGAACTTAACATACAAGGCAGCAATTATCAATAAAGTAATTACAATTAATACGGTTGTTGATGGTTTTAACTTAAACATTTCTGTGTCCAGTTCAAATGCTTTTGGATTTACTTTTGGTCCGGCAAAACTTATCCCAATCATTATCAGCATGGTGAAAAAGAAAGAAAGCCCCATACATATGTGGAACGGTATTTCATACAAACCTTTGCTATTAGGATAAGCAGTGTAAAGCAACGTTTCGTTTCCAAAAAGTTGTGGTGCAAATTCATTGAATAAAACCGAAAATGCAAAGCCTGCAATAACGCCCACAATTGCTGCCCAACCTGTAGTCCTTTTCCAAAACATACCCAATATGAACATTGCGAAAACACCCGGGCTAATAAACCCGGTATATTTTTGAATGTAAGTAAATCCACCTACCCCGCCAATACCCAGTAAATCGTTCCAGGTAAATAAAACAGCCAAAATCATGGCAGCAAAAACAGCCGCTCTGCCTGTCATCACCTGTCTTTTTTCTGATGCGCTTTTATCAAAATATTTTTTATGAATATCAAGTGTGTAAATAGTGGAAATACTGTTAACCTTGCCTGCCAGCGAAGCTACAATTGCTGCAGTTAAAGCTGCTACAGATAGGCCTTTTAAACCTGTTGGTAAAAAAGTAAGCACGGCTGAGTAGGCGCCATCTTTACCGCCAATCAGTTGAGGAAGGTGCCCGTTTTTATACAAAACAAATGCGGCAATACCAGGCAACATAACAATTACCGGCATTAATAATTTTAAGAACCCGGCAAAGAGAATACCGGTACGTGCTGTCTGCAAATCTGCACCCAATGCCCTTTGAGTGATGTATTGATTACATCCCCAGTAATTTAAATTAATAATCCAGATACCAGCCAGGTAAGAGAGCATTCCGGGAAAGGTGAGGTATTTATTAATATCGTTTTGAGTAGATGTTGCAGTTGGCTTAGGAATAATCATTTTAAAATGCTCGGGGGCGTCTCTTAATAAAACTTTAAATCCTGCAATTGCATCTTTACCCACGCCAAAATATTCGCCCACAGTTGTTAATGCAATGTACGTGGTAACCAAACCACCGATAATTAACACTGCTACCTGTATCACATCCGTATATGCAACCACCTTCATACCACCCAATGAAATCAGCAATGCAAAAACTGCCAATCCAACCATAATTACATGAAGATATTCGCCACCGGCAAGACCGTTAATAGCAACAGCACCCAGGTATAAAATAGAAGTAAGATTTACAAACACATACAGAAACAACCAGAAGATTGCCATGATAAGTGCCACCGATTCGTTGTACCGCACTTTTAAAAACTG
>JANPNY010000562.1:0-3509 GCA_031427745.1 Chitinophagaceae bacterium
CATGTGCCGCGTTCGGAACTTCCTTCCGGCGGCGACATGCTGGCCCGCCTGTCGAAGGGCGAGATCGATGCCGTCGCCTATGAGAAAGCCTATCCGGCGCGACTAAAAGAAACGCTCTATTGAGCCGCAGAAAGCCTCGCTATGCGCATCGACGCCATCCCGATCGGCACGAACCCGCCGCACGACGTGAATGTGATCATCGAAGTGCCGATCGGCGGGGAGCCCATCAAATACGAAATGGACAAGCCGTCGGGGGCGCTGTTCGTCGATCGGTTTCTCTATACGCCGATGCGCTATCCGGGAAACTACGGGTTCATTCCCCACACCCTCTCCGATGACGGCGATCCGCTGGACGTGCTCGTGTGCAACACGCGCGCGATCTTTCCTGGCGCCGTCTTGAACTGCCGTCCGGTCGGCGTCCTGATCATGGAGGACAACGCGGGCGGCGACGAGAAGATCATCGCGGTGCCCAGCCCTAAGCTGACACAGCGCTACGCCGACGTGTTCGAGCACACGCAGCTGCCACAGATCACGGTCTCGCAGGTCAAATCGCATACCCTGTTTTCGTCTTCCTTGTATTTATATCCAAGATGGCTGAGACAAATGATCATATCGCATCCCATCTCTTTTTTAAGCTTAGCAGCAACCCTGTTTACATTAACGATTGGATCAAGATATTGCGTATTACCCGCCAATGTATCAGGCACCAACCCTTTCATTTCAATCCCCACACCGGTTACGCCAATTATTAATTTTCCTTTTTTAAAAATTTTATATGGAGCATATTTGTGCTCCATAGGAGTATCTATGAAACCATAGTTACACATTAGTATCGGGAAACTGGCATGCTGCAGTTGAGTCGAAAAATTTTCCAGTCCTGCATCAAAATCATGGTTGCCCATAATAGTTGCATCATACCTCATAGCAGCCATCGCTTTCATTTCCGGCTCTCCTTTATAAATATTAAAGAACGGTGTTCCCTGGAAAATATCACCGGCATCGAGCAACAAAACATGCTCTTCTTCTAATCTTATTTTATTGATCAGTTCTGCCCTTGCAGCTACACCGCCCAACCCCTGGTTTCTGCCACCATCCATGGGAAATGGTTCCAGTCTGCTATGAACATCGTTGGTGTGCAGAATAGTTAATTTGGTAAACGTATCCTGCCCTGAAACCCCCGCCAGCATTGATGAAGAAACCAGCATAGATCCGGCAGCAATAGCTGTTTGTTGTAAAAAATTTCTTCTACTCTGCATTGCTTACCCGGTTTTGTATCGTTGACGAAATAGCTTTACCCTCTTTGGTTTTACCGGCAACATAATCAAGCACTGCATCCCTGAATAAATAGCCATTATTTTGCTGCGGAATTGATTTTAACATAACACAATCATCTCCTCCATTGGCAACATAATCTAACATAGCAATTGTGTACACGTTATTCCCGCTAATTGGATTGTTGCCTATAAGTATATTAACAGCTTGCTTATTTTTTATTTGAAATTGGATTCCTGCGCATGGCCATCCACCCCTTGAAGCCACGATATTTAAAAACTGTTGCAACGTATTTCCATCCATTTTTAGCAAGACGATGATGTTGTCAAAAGGAGAAAGTTCAAAAATTTTTCCACGGGTAATGTTTCCTGCCGGGATAGAGGAAAGCCGTATGCCGCCGTAGTTAATAAAAGATGCATCAACAGGCGTGTTAAATTTTTTCTTCGCTTGCTCCAGCATTGCATCGGCCATTACATTACCGAGTGTTCCCTCTGGTTGTTTTTTTTGCAACTCCATTGCTGCAGATCCTACCACATCATTCATATTTTTATTTACACTGTCGGCATATGGTTGAAGTAAATTGGTTAATTCATTATTGATGGGTTGCTTTGGGGATACCCTGTAATCTTTGTATTGCACTGCTGTTGGCTGGTAACCAGTTTTACAGGCAAAAAACAACAAAACGATAAAAATTAAGGAAACAGGTAACGAGCGGTTTTTCATTAAAATTTTCAATTTTACAACAAGGAAGGTAGCTATTTTAAGAGTACCACAAAGAAAACAAATGGTAAATATTTTTATTGCCAAATAAGTTTACATTTACCGCTAAAATATACAACATGAGTTATGAATTAACGGGCAAACTAATTGCCAAATTTGATATGGTACAAAAAACTGCAACGTTTAAAACAAGAGAATTTGCAGTAGAAAAAACAGATGAAATAGGAGGTAGAGCTATTAGTAATTTTGTAAAATTTCAGTGTGTACAGGATAAAACAGGCATCATTGATAAAATTAATGTTGGTGATGAAATAAAAGTGCATTTTAATATCAAAGGCACCAAGTGGGAAAAAGATGGTAAGGTGAGTTATTTTACCAATTTAGATGCCTGGCGTGTAGAAGCTGTATCGCAATCAACAGGTGGCGATTCATCTTCGGTAACAGATGTTGAATACATAGAACCCCTGGATACTTTTACCGCTTCATCACCGGATGTGATTGATGATCTACCTTTTTAGAAAAGCCGCTAATTTATTCAGAATACGAGTTAGGTTGTAAATCCCAACACTTCTTTTCACTTTGGTTAAATCTCATGGGAATAATAACAGAGCCGATGATTACAACAGGTGATTTCATAAAACATTTTTCAAAAATATTTCCTGAAGCAGCTGGGTTACAACCCTGGCAAATAACATCAGCTTTAAACCAAATCATTTCAGAAAAAATTTTATCGCTTGATGAGTCTTTTATTCGCAAAAATGGTATTGCTATACATAAAACTGCAGTAGTTGAAAGTGGGGCTGTTTTAAAAGCACCTGTAATCATTGGTGTAAATTGTTTTGTAGCTGCCAATGTCTGCTTAAGAGGTGGTGTTTATTTAGGAGCGAATGTAAAAATCGGAATGGGTTGTGAAATAAAAAACAGCATTATCTTCAATGACAGTGCTGTTGCTCATTTTAATTTTATTGGTGACAGCATTATTGGAAATAATGTAAACTTTGAAGCAGGCTCTGTTATTGCCAATCATTTTAATGAAAGGGCCGACAAAAGAATAACTTTGTTTTACAATGGGGACACAATAAATACCAATGCGGAAAAGTTTGGGGCTTTAGTTGGTGATAATTCTAAAATCGGTGCTAATGCCGTCCTGTCACCAGCGACTGTATTGAAACCAAATAGTATTGTAAAAAGACTGCAACTGATTGACCAGCAAAAATAAAATGTAAGACTTCGGGATAAAAACCTGACTCTGTTATGCAACAAAAAATTACCTTAAAAATATTACCTACCGAAGCAGCGGATGACCTGGCTATTAAACACCTGATTGCTAAAACTACCGGCACAAAATTCAGTGCTGTTACAGGTTACCACATTCAAAAAAAATCAATTGATGCAAGAGGTAAAATCATTTGGGTAAACCTAACCCTCACAGCTTTTATTGATGAACCTTTTCATCAGAGAAGTATCACACCCTTTCCCTTTAAAGACGTAAATGAAGCCAAAACGAAAGTCATTAT
>JANPNY010000563.1:0-5040 GCA_031427745.1 Chitinophagaceae bacterium
TGCCATCCAAAAATAATTGCTGCACTGGTGGAGCAGGCAGGCAAATTAACGCTTACCAGCAGAGCGTTTCACAGCAATTTACTGGGCAAATACGAAAAGTATATAACAGCCTATTTTAAATACGATAAAGTGTTGCCAATGAACACCGGTGTAGAGGGTGGCGAAACCGCCATTAAACTGGCCCGACGCTGGGGTTACGTTGTAAAAGGAATTGAAGACAACCAGGCAAAAATTGTATTTGCCAGGGGTAATTTCTGGGGCCGCACCATGGCCGCTATATCGTCCAGCACTGATCCAAGTAGTTACAACAACTTTGGTCCATTTATGCCTGGGTTTGAAATGGTGGATTACAATAACCTGGTTGCCCTGGAAAAGTCTTTCCAGGATAAAAATGTAGCAGCATTTATGTTTGAACCCATCCAGGGTGAGGCAGGAGTGGTTGTGCCGGATGAAGGGTATTTAACCGGTGTAAGAAATCTTTGCACGCAGTACAATGTATTGATGATTGCAGATGAAATACAAACAGGCCTTGCCCGTACCGGAAAGATGCTGGCCTGCGATCATGAAAATGTTCGTCCCGATATATTGATATTGGGTAAGGCATTGAGTGGTGGCGTACTGCCGGTGAGTGCAGTGTTGTGTGATGATGAAATAATGATGACCATCAAGCCGGGGGAACATGGCAGTACCTATGGCGGAAATCCGCTTGCATGTGCCGTAGCAATGGCCGCACTAAAAGTTTTAAAAGACGAAAATATGGCAGCCAATGCCGAAGCAATGGGCGAACTGCTTCGGAGCGAAATAGTAAAGTTACATTCACCATTCGTTTCATTGGTAAGGGGTAAAGGATTACTAAATGCCATAGTAATAAAACACAGCAATCCCGAAGCGG
Organism: Chitinophagaceae bacterium; assembly: GCA_031427745.1. GTDB lineage: Bacteria > Bacteroidota > Bacteroidia > Chitinophagales > Chitinophagaceae > Ferruginibacter. The sequence goes on from JANPNY010000563.1 coordinate 893, forward strand.
CGTGGGATTTGTGTTTAACCTTAAAAGAAAATGGATTATTGGCAAAGCCAACGCACGGCGATAAAATTCGTTTTGCACCTCCGTTATCCATCACAAAAAATCAGGTGCTGGATTGTGTAGGTATTATCGATAAAAGTTTGCAATCATTAGGATAAATACAGTGCTGAGATTATTTTTATTTTCTTAATTAATGTCTGAAATCTTATTTTAAATCAATAGTGCCCGGCCAAATCGACAATCATTTTATAACTCCGCCGGTTTCATACACCGGCGGAAATATTTTATCCGGAACGAACCGTTTATCAATGCTGTTTTTATCAAATAATTTTATGTTGAAATTATTCTGTCCATAAATTGAGCAACCCGTTTAGCAATAAAAAAAGCAATGTTTTTCAGTGTAAAAAAAGACTCACTAATGTGTTTTGATTTATAAAGAATTAACAGCTATTTTTACAGCACCTGCATCCCAGATGCATGATTCTGAATTCCTACTAAAACATCCTGGTCATTTTTAGCCTGATCATTCCAATCAATTATTATTGTTTGTTATGAATTTGTTCTGCATCAATTCAAAAATTAAACTGTTTCAAAAATTAATTAATGAAAAAAAGTTTACTGTGTGCAAGTCTTTTATTATGTCTTAAATATGGCCGTACACAATCCGGGTTACCCGATCCATCTTTTGGTAAAAATGGAATTGTAACGACAGATATGGGTACCCAGTTTAAGTATGCCAATAGTGCAAGACAGGTATTGGTAACTCCTGACGGGTCAATCTATATAAATTTAAACGGATCTTTTACCGGCACGTCCATTTCAAAAAGATTTGCGAATGGAGCTATCGATTCCAGCTTTGGCATCAATGGATATTCCAAAGCAATTGCATCTTTGTCGGAAGTATTTTTGCATTTCAGCCTGATGGCAAAATTATTATTGCTGGGGCAAACAATACCGGTACAGGGTTATCCGGAATGGCACGACTGGATGTTGATGGATTGCCAGATACTACTTTTGGTGACAATGCTTTTTTGTCCACATCGTTCAAACCTGTTTCGGTAGTTATACAAGCCGATGGAAAAATTGTACTGGCCGGTAGTTTAAATACTCCTGGGTTTCTGGTAGCCAGGTATAATGTCAATGGAAATCCGGATAATTCATTTAACGGGACCGGGCAATCCTTCGTAGAGTTTGTATACAAAGTGCCGCCCGACAGAGGGGCAACCGATTCAACCGAAATTACAACAGGTACTGCCAGTTCCATTATCATTCAGAAAGATGGAAAAATAGTTGTAGGTGGCGTTGCCATGACGAATTTATCCGGAAATGAATTTGCGGTGGCCCGCTTTAATACTAATGGAAGTATAGATAACAGTTTTGATGCAGATGGTAAGCAGACAACGCTTGTAGGCGATGGTAATAATGCGGTGTATTCCATCGCTTTGCAGGGAGATAGTAAAATTGTAATGGCAGGTTATACAAGTTATGCCGGAGCCAACCGTTTTGCTGTTACCCGTTATAACACAAACGGAAGCCTTGATAATTCCTTTAATGGCACCGGAATTCAAATCGTCAATCTTGGTTCCGATATGCAAATGGGTAATTCGGTTACTGTTCAAAAAAACGAAAAAATTGTAGTTGCCGGTTATACTTTAAATGGCAGCAACAACGACTTTGCGGTAGTACGCTTTAACACAGATGGCAGCCTCGACAATAATTTTGATACAGACGGTATTTTAATAACCGACATTCAAAACGCATCTGATGATTACGCTGGTTCTGTTGCATTACAAACGGATGATAAAGTAATTGTGGCAGGATACGCATACATTAATAGCATCCCCGCATTTGTTTTGGCAAGATATAATGTAGATGGCAGCCTTGATAATACGTTTGATGCAGACGGAAAGCTAGTGGGGGATTACAAACAGGGTAATACCAGTTTTAATGCTACGATTATTCAGGCTGATGGAAAAGTGCTTACAACAGGCACCGCCTGGAATGGCACTAATTTCGATTTTGCCATCGCCCGGTATAATGCTAACGGAAGCCTCGATAATACGTTTAGTAATGATGGATTGCAACTTACAGACTTTGGTTTAAATGACGAAGGAATGTCATTGGTGGTACAGCCCGATGGAAAAATAATAGTTGGAGGGAACAGCGATATAACATTTGCACTGGCACGTTACAATACAGACGGCAGCCTTGATGTAACTTTTAGCGAAGATGGTAAATTAACCATACCTATGTTTTATTCTGATTTGGCAAAATCTGTTGCGTTACAGGCCGATGGTAAAATAATATTGGCAGGCCATAGTTACAAGGATGCCAATTACGATACTGCTTATTTTGCAATTGCACGTATCAATAGCAATGGAACGCTGGATAACAGCTTTAGCAACGACGGAAAGGTTTTCACCAACTTTGGTAATGCCGCCAGTTTTCTCAATGCGGTATCAATTCAACCTGATGGAAAAATTGTTGCAGCAGGTAGATCCTATATAAACGGCCATAATACTTTCTCTTTAGCTCGTTACAATACCGATGGAAGTCTGGATAATACTTTTTCATCTGATGGAAAACAAAACAGTGTATTTGGTACGGAAGATTATTTTGGTATGTCTCAGGCAATTCAACCTGATGGAAAAATTGTAGTGGCAGGGTTCGAAGAATCTGTTCAACAGGCAACCACTTCATTTTTGGTGGCCCGGTATAATAGCAACGGCGAGCTGGATAATACTTTTAATGGCGTAGGCTTTAAATCTACCCAGGCCGAAAGCAAATTTAATTTTGGTTATTGTGTTGCTGTCAATTCTGATGGTAGAATTGCAACCGGAGGAACCAATAATAATTTTAAAATAGTACTTTATAAAAATAACGGCACGCTTGATAGTACTTTCGGCGACAATGGTATCGTTACAAACAGAATCGGAGTTGGTAGCAGCACAATAAAAGGGATTGCCTTTTACGGAAACAAATTATATGCAGCCGGCAATGGCCAATTTCCGGGTAATATTGCTGTAGTTACAAGATACTTGCTTAGTGTAGAAGGTGGACCTTTACCAATTACCCTGCTAAACTTTAAAGCCGTTCTGCAGAATCAAATGGTATTATTACAATGGAAAACAACTCATGAACAAAACCTAACAGGTTATACCTTATTAAGAAGCACAGACGGGATCACATTTTCTGCTATTGGGTATGCAGCTGCAAATAGTAACGGCAGTTTAACGGTTGACTACTCGGTACCGGACAACCAACCTTACAAAGGTTTTAATTATTACAAATTAAAAATTATTGATAAAGATGGTATGTTTTCATTTAGCAAAATTGTTTCTGTAAACATTAATAATGAAATTTTTACCTGGAAAATATTTCCCAATCCGGTGCAGCATTCATTGTTTGTAAGTACTTATAATAAAAATGAAAAAGCAACCCTCCAAATAACCGATGCGGCTGGTAGAAAAATTAAAACTTTGAACGTTACTTTAAATGGTAATAACTCCTTTGCAATCCCGGTTTTTCAACTGCCAAAAGGTATTTACACTTTGCAATTACGTACAGCATCAAAAACGGAAACAAAGCAATTTGTAAAAGAATAGCTGAGGCATAAACAAATAGATTGGTTTTAACGCAAGGAAGAGACGGTTTTAAAATTTATTTGGATGACTTTTTAATGCAGGCTGTTGTTACGGCCTGCATTTTTTTTAAAACAAATAAGGGTAGTTGTATTAATATCTTTTACTTTGTCGAAATTTTGAAATGGATACCTACCTACACCACGATCACGTTGAATCTCATTTAAAAAGTTCTGATATGCTGAGGGATATTGTGATTGGCATGAGTGATGGACTTACTGTTCCCTTTGCATTAGCGGCAGGTTTAAGTGGTGCTGTTAGCAGTAGCGCAATTATAGTAATTGCCGGCATTGCAGAAATTTGTGCAGGTAGTATTGCTATGGGACTTGGGGGTTATTTAGCCGGCAAAACAGAGCAGGACCATTACAGCAGCGAACAAAAAAGAGATTCCACCCCTCATTGCTACGACTATCTTCCCATGGTTACTCATCTTTTTCTTATTCTTATCACTGTTTTTTCTATGCTGGCTTTGCATGAACAGCTATTAAAGAAATTTCAAATATTTCAGGC
>JANPNY010000564.1:0-13073 GCA_031427745.1 Chitinophagaceae bacterium
TCAGCGCTGCTGCCGGCTACTTTGTTTTAATGTTTGGAGATTTTTTGCCTGATGAAAGACTGATGCTCTTTGTGGCGACCTGGATTCTTTTTTGTATTTAACTACCGTGCGGCAAATATAAAAGCATATAATTGAACACCAATAGCGAGTAATTTGTTGATGTTATTTGTTGCAGCAACAGGTTATATAATTATTGATTACTTTTTTTAGGCATTCGTATAACGGGTTTTTTATTGATCATTTTTAAGGGTAACCACACATATTTTGAATCCTCCAGGTTTAATTTATTCCAACGGTCGGCCATAAAAATAAACAAACCCTTTTTATCCGGCACGGGCAATACAAAAGTGCTTTGCGATTGAAAAGTAGTATTGGCACCGCTGCCTTTGCAAGGATTTCCCATCTGCTTCCATTTTCCTAATAAATTTTCCGCTACGGCATAGGAGGCAGGGTTGGGTGACCAGCCGGTACAATCTGAAGTAATGAGGTAATACTTATGATTAAATTTAAAAATTGCAGGAGCTTCTCTGTTACTGGCATTTGTTATGCGGCTATATTTTTCTGTAGGTGTAAGGTAATCATCCGACAGCAGGCACACATGCATTATTTTGTTTGACTCTGACGAATAGATGAGATACGCTTTATCATCATCATCTGCAAACAACGTCATATCTCTGCTCATTTGCCCGTTAGGTTGTACGCTGCCCAAATATGTGTAAGGGCCCTGGGGTAGATCGCTGGTGGCAACTCCAGCTCGTGAATAGCTGTAATCATTTGCATCTACATGCATCCACATTACAAATTTTTTAGTCTTTTTATTGTAAACAACTTTTGGACGTTCAATTACTTTACCGGTATCAAGATCATGATTTGGATTACCGGTTACTGCCGAAAGTGCCGCCCCTTTATTTTCCCAGTTAACAAGGTCTTTGGAAGCATAACAGGAAATTCCACCTGCAGGTACACGAAAATCTTCCCATTCCTGACCCGGCACCAGCCAGGTTGTACCTTTTTTAATTTCACCAAACATATAGTAAGTGCCTTCATGTATTAATATCCCGGCACCATGAGCATTTATTTTGTTGCCGTCAATATCATTCCATGCCTCGCCTGTGTGTACAGGAATATTTAATTTCTGTTGCGCTGCTGTTGCAAATGCAAACAGAGAAAACAAGCTGATGAAAATTAATTTCATGGAGTTTATCTTTTAGTTTTTTAAAATTGAACGCTGAGTTACTAAATATAAAATTATGAGTTACTACTATCAATAATAAATTTATCGGTTAAAGAAGCATTTTATATGCCTGATGCGTAAACCCTACAATTGATTTGAATGAACAGGAACGAATACAGCTTCTAAGACATGGCAAAGACTCACTTTTTTTATCCCAACAATTATTATTAATGTACCACCGGCAACATTGTTACAGGTGCTAATGTTAATAGATGTCGGAACATTTTTTTGCTCATCTTTACACTCTTAACTAGTTAATTATAACATGCCGTTGTCACATAATAAATCCCGGAGGCTCCGGTACATATTTCTGGTTTATTGGATATTGCTGGGCTATATCCTGGCTGCATTGATATGGTGGTTTATTGCCTTAAACAATCAAAATCACCAAATGGCAACCTACAAAATCAGTGAACTAAATTTAAATAACTCTGGCTACCAGGCTGCACTGGAAAAAATAACCAATGTAGAAAAACGTAAGACTGCCCAATACATTGGAGAAGGTGCTGTATTCTTTTTACTGATTATGGCCGGAGCCATTTATATATACCGGGTTGTAAAAAGGCAGTTTAAAATAAGCCGGCAACAGCAAAATTTTATGATGGCTATTACCCATGAATTAAAAACACCTATTGCAGTAACCAAGCTAAATTTAGAAACCCTGCAAAAAAGAAAACTTGAAGAAAACCAGCAACAACGGCTGTTGCAAAACACTATTCAAGAGGCCAACAGATTGAATGCATTGTGCAATAACATGCTGCTGTATTCTCAAATTGAAGAAGGTGGCTATAAGATTATCAAAGAGCAGTTAAATTTATCTGCTCTTGTAGCTACGTGTATCAATGAATTTCAAACAAGATTTCCACAAAGGCAATATACCACTGCAATAGAGCCAGGGCTAAATATACAGGGAGATTTTTTGCTGATACAAATGGCAATCAATAATTTGATTGATAATGCAACAAAATACACACGAAAAGATTTACCGGTAGCCGTGTTGCTTTTTAAGGCAGATGATAATATTGTTTTTCAAATAAAAGATGAAGGCAAGGGTATTGCTAATGAGGAAAAGAAAAAGGTATTTGATAAATTTTATAGGGTTGGTAACACAGCTACGAAAGAAGCAAAAGGAACCGGCCTTGGCTTATACCTAACCAAAAAAATTGTACAGCAACACAAGGCCAACATATTAGTAACAGACAATACACCAGTGGGTAGTATTTTTACAATTATCTTTAAAAGTTAAAAGAAAGAATTAACTAAATAAAAACATACATAAATTCAATTCACCATTCACCATTCACAATTCACAATTCACCATTCACAATTCACCATTCACCCTCACCACATGGCAGCAAAAAACAGTTCGATTTTATTAGTAGAAGATGAGGAAAATCTGCACGAGGTGCTTAAACTAAACCTGGAGATGGAGCAATATGACGTAACCGGTGTGTTTGATGGCGCAGAGGCATTAAAAGCAGTACAAAAGGAGCATTTTGATATGATCATTTTAGATGTAATGCTGCCGGAAATTGATGGGATAACGGTATGTGAAACAATCAGGCTGCAAGGCAATGATATTCCCATACTGATTTTAAGTGCTAAAAACAGCAGTGCCGACAGGGTGCTGGGATTAAAAAAAGGTGCCGATGATTATCTTACCAAACCTTTTAACCTGGAGGAATTATTGCTGAGAGTACAAAAGCTGGTACAAAAAAGTCAGCAGCTTTCTATTCGCAAACCGGTGGAGCAGATTTATACATTCGGCAAAAATTCTGTTGATTTTAAAGCATTGGAATGCACTACCAAAGACGGCGAAATAATCACCCTAACCAAAAAAGAAATAATGCTGCTAAAGCTTTTAATTGAAAACAAAAACGAGGTAGTTACAAGGGAAAAGATATTACAAGCAGTTTGGGGTTACAATGTATTTCCAACCACTCGTACCATCGATAATTTTATTTTAAATTTTAGAAAATACTTTGAAGCCGATAGCAGAAACCCTGTTTATTTTCATTCGGTAAGAGGTATCGGATACCGGTTTACTGAAAATTAATCAGCTTAATCTCTTAAAAGAATTTACTATTTTATATGCTGCTTCGTAAATGGCATTTCTGTCAATTTCTGTATCAAAAGGTGTGTATAAATGCAATTCAATTCCGTTTAACAAAAGGCAAATATCCAACGCCAGGCTTATTGGCTTTCCGGATTTATCAATCATATTTTCAATCGATTTTTTATTAAATGTTTCGGGCTGCAGTTGCAATTGATTGGATAAAAATGCACGTAATTCCTTGTGAAGAACAGCATAAAATTGTTTGGCAGGTATCGCCGTATCTTGTATCAGTTTTGCAGAAGCCGACAGCGGATCTACAACAACCTGACTTTGTTCGTTATCTGCTGCAACATCATCATCAATAACAATGCTTTTTTCCGGCAATTGCTTTTTTCTATCCATCCACAACCATATCAGCAACCCTCCAATTATAATTAACCCTACCGGCAAAATTATCATCCACCTGTTGGTAAACAAGGTTTCAAAAAACTGTTCTTTAGTAGCAGGTTTATCAGTTTTGACCGAAGCAATTAACTTTTTACCAGTGCCATTTGTCACCGTTAATTGTATTGGCTGCGTTTGTATAGTTTTATAAGTAGCCGTACCTGCATCAAAAAAACTAAATTCAACCGATGGCAACGTATAGCTGCCAGCGTTGTTGATTGTAAAGGGGAAACTGAATGTTTTGCTCCCACTAACGGGAACTGTTAGCCGGTCAACGGCATCCACAAGAGACGATTCAAAAACTTCTATCCCCTCAGGCCATTTTATATCCGGTGCAGTTACCAGGGTAAGGTTTCCTTCACCAGCAATAGTAAGTTGTAATTTACCAGACTCATCAGCAGTAAAGCTGTTTTTTTCAACCAGTACTTGCAGGTTAAAATTGCCGACAGCCCCGTTAAAGGAAACAGGCTTATTGGCTGCCGGCAGAGGCTTAACCAAAATGCTTACCGGCTTACTCTGTAAAGTTGCTTTTTCTGCCTGTACAGCCTCTGCCGGTAATTGATCTGCAAAAGCATCAACAAAAAAATCAACATGCCCCTTGCGACTTTTTAAATAATCCTCCTTAATAAAATTTATTTTATTTTCAATGGTCAATGATTCCATTGTATCTGCACCGCTTTGTAAGGGATACAGTTGAGCTTTGCGCAATGTATATACATTATACTCCCGGCCATTTACAGTTTCAATATTGTAGTTACCTCCGCCAGGCTGTACCAGATCAATCACCGAAAAGCCACTAAATGATGGACTTTTAATAATATTACTTTCCGATTTTAACCGGGTATATAGTTTGTACGTTACCACCAGCGGCTCACCTACAAAGCAGGTAGTTTTGTTAGTGATTGCTTTTATAAAAATATTCCGGTTTATTTTATTGGTTATATTCTCACCACTTTTCAAAATAAAATCGTTGTAATTAGTTGAAGGCGCAGGCTCATCAAAAGGCGACAAAGAATTGGAACTGAACGGGCTGTTATTGGCAGACGAATTGCCATTGGCTGCATTGGTTACTTTAATGCTTACCGGGTTACTCCTAAGTATTTTACCATCCACCTTTGCCGTTGTAGATGCAATAGTGAAATTGCCTTTGCCAGTTGGTTTTAGAATATAGGTATAGCCAATGTATCTTTTGATGTTTCCATTTATTTCTTCCATACCACTTTCCTCGTAGGGTCCGCTGATAACTATAAATCCTTTTAAAACCGGGCGATTTATAGTAGCCCCCTGTTGGGCATTTTCCACCACCAGTTTAAATTCTGCTGTTTCATCTTTGCCAATAATTGCGGGGGAAATACTAGCGATAAATTTTGCCTGTGCCGTTACAGGCATATTCTTTATACACAACAAGATAAACAGGAATAACGGAATATTTTTTTTGAGCAGTTGCATGGTTGTAAATACAAAAATAATTTATAAGGCAGTTACAACAGCAACTATATTGTTAACGGAGTAATAAAGCGTGGTAATATTAAAATGAAAAATCTTGCTGCAGACATAGGTTGGTTCTGTTACATTTTTTTAAGGATGCCGTTGTTACAGCGCTGTGCTGGCTTAACAATCGATAAAATGCAGCACCAATAAGCATTGATACTTCATTCTTAATAAAACATTAAATAATTTTGACAAACTGTTAAAAGGTAAAAGTGGCAGAGGGTATGGTGTAAATGAGGTACTTTTAAAAATAAAAACATTTGGAGCAATTAGCTATATGCTCATTGCCGGGAACAAAAAATTTACTGCATCATGAATTTACTGGCGCATGCCTGGCTATCTTTTAATCAACCGGAGCTACTGGTAGGCAACATGATTAGTGATTATGTAAAAGGTAAAAGTAAAGAAGCCTATCCTGCCGAAATTCAAAGAGGTATAATGCTGCACAGGGCAATTGATACATTTACCGATGAGCATCCATGCACTATTGAAGCCAAGCAGTTTTTCAGGCCACAATACCGTTTGTATGCCGGGGCATTTATAGATGTTGTTTACGACCATTTTCTCGCCAACGATTTGTTGGAATTTAATAGTGCGCTAACGCTGAACGAATTTGCACAATCTACCTACCAGGTTTTGCAACAGCAGCAAATTTGGTTGCCATCCCCATTTTCTCAAATGCTGCCTTATATGATTTCACAAAACTGGTTATACCATTATCGCTTTAGTGAGGGCATTCAAAAAGGCTTTGGTGGTCTGGTACGCAGGGCAGCTTATTTGCAGGAAAGCGATATTGCATTTGCAGTTTTTGAAAAAGAATACCACCATTTACAAAAATGTTATGTCCTTTTTTTTCCGGAGCTAAAACAGTTTGCAAAAGAGTGGCTTCAATTAACCTGATGTTTTTCGAGAGGGTTGCCAACCTTTTTAAAATTTGAAATTCTGTTGGGAAGGTTGGCAACCCTTTAATAAACTGCCACATATTAAATGCACCCGAAGTCCATCACATACATTAATTCCATTAGTTTTGCAAGCATAAAACGTAAATATGAAGTATATCTCCATCGCAGTTATTTGCTGCAGTCTTAGTTTTATTTCAATAGGCCAAACTAAATTTCCGCCGGTAGATAAGTCGCCACTGGATATATGTTATTATCCCGATGGCTACCCGGTTTTAAAAATCCAGGATAAAGCTACCGAACCCTTAATAGCAAGGGTTATTTATAGCCGACCACAAAAAAACGGACGAGTAATATTTGGTGTTTTATTGGAGATGGGTAAACTATGGAGATTGGGTGCCAATGAAGCCACAGAAATTGAATTTTTTCAAAACGTTCGTATTGGAGGCGTAAAAATTAAAAAAGGCAGATACACACTTTATTGCATACCATATGCTGAAAAATGGACGATGATATTAAACAGCGAAGTGGATACCTGGGGTGCTTTTAAATACGATGCAACCAAAGATGTAACCCGGTTAGATATTCCCGTGCAACAGCAATCTGAACCGCTTGAAAACTTTGTAATGTCCTTTGATAAGTCTGCCAACGGCGCCGGCCTATCCATTGCCTGGGATGTAACGAAAGTAGTTTTACCAATCGTATTTTAGATTTCTCTATTTTTTATTTAGCTCCCGTCAATTTAGACGGGATTTTTTTTAGATATTTACAACATGTGTGGAATTGCCGGCATCATTACCAATCCCCTTGCTGATACTGATAAAGGCGGGGAAAATCTTGCATACAATATAAAAACAATGACCAATTCCCTTGCACACAGGGGGCCCGATGGAGAAGGGCATTGGATAAATGATAACAATACTGTTGCACTAGGCCACCGGAGACTTGCCATCATTGACCTGAGCAACAACGCCCGGCAGCCGATGCAATATTCCGTTTTTTCGTCGCTGGCGGGAGATAAGAAAAGGTATACCATCACTTACAATGGTGAAATTTACAATTACATAGAATTAAGAGAAGAATTGTACAAAAACGGTTATCGTTTTCAAACAAGGAGCGATACTGAAGTTTTACTGGCAGCCTACGATTATTGGGAAGAAGATTGCCTGCAGCAGCTGGATGGTATGTTTGCGTTTGCCATTTGGGATGCTAAAAAACAATGCCTTTTTGCTGCCCGGGATCGCTTTGGCGAAAAACCTTTTTACTTTTATCCAGACAATAACCATTTTATTTTTGCCAGCGAAATGAAAGCCTTATGGGCCGTGGGGGTAAATAAAATAGCCGACAATAAAATGCTGCTTAATTACCTGGCGTTGGGCTACGTTTTAAATGCCAATGACAAACTGCAAACTTTTTTTGAAGGAATATCCAGCCTACCTGCCGGCCACTATTTGTATTTAGATGCTGCCAGTTTCATTTACAAGATTAATCCCTATTTTAAAATCGATAAAGAAATAACCCAGCCGATTGCTGCAGATGCTGCAATAGAAAAGTTCAGCCAACTATTATCCGTATCTGTTAACAGAAGACTTCGCAGCGATGTACCAATAGGTTCAAGTTTAAGTGGCGGGTTGGACAGTTCGGCCATCACTGCATTAATTTACAGGCAACTTAAATCGGGCAATAAGCAGCAAACTTTTTCTGCTGTTTTCCCGGGGTTCGAAAAAGACGAATCCAGGTATATACAATCAGTAACAAAAAAATTTCAAATAAAAAATTATACCACCACACCAACCGTACATGGTCTTATTGCTGATTTTGAAAAGCTTTGCCACCACCAGGAAGAACCCTTTCCCTCGTCCAGTATTTATGCCCAGTACAAGGTATTTGAATTAGCCAGTCAGCACCAGGTAAAAGTATTGCTCGATGGCCAGGGTGCCGATGAAACATTGGCTGGATATCACAAGTACATTCATTGGTACATACAACAGCTCATTAGCCGGAATAAATTCTCCGCTGCTATGAATGAAAAGAGAATATTCCGCAAAAATAATATCCCTTTTAAATGGGGAATCGGTAATTACCTGGCTACTTATCTTCCTGCACATGCCGTTATACAACTGGAGCAAAACGAATACAATAAAATCATCCGCCAGCCGGATATTAACAAAGATTTCCTCAACGCTTTGCGGGGCAGAGAATGGGAAGGCATACACAAACCCATCATCACTAAATTGAATGATATCCTGTTTTTTAATACAGCTAATAGCGGCCTGGAAGAATTACTGCGGTTTGCAGACAGAAACAGTATGGCGCATGGGCTTGAAGTTCGCTTACCTTTTTTAAATCATCAACTGGTGGAATTTATTTTTTCATTACCGGCCAATTTTAAAATTCACGAAGGCTGGACCAAATGGATTTTACGAAAAGCAATGAACAAAAAATTACCTGCCGAAGTAGTTTGGCGAAAAGATAAAACCGGGTTTGAGCCACCACAAAAAAACTGGATGGATACTGCCCTGATGACAGATTACATACACGAAGCAAAAAAGAAACTTGTAAGCAATGGCATTTTAAAAAACGAGGTGCTAAACAAACCAATAATACCTGCTGGTGCGCACGACGAAAATAATTTTGACTGGCGTTATTTGTGTGCCGCTAAAATTTTCCACAATAGCTAAAGACGTCAGCGTTGTTAAATGGTTGCCAACATTTATAAAAGAATTTTAAACGATAAAAAAAGTTGGCAACCATTGCTACTATTGTAAACACTCACGGTTTACAATACAAAACCCACTTGCCTCATTTAATTGCTGTTACTTTGCATTTTAAAATCCAGTAAATAAAATAACAATGAGTGCAGCAGATAATAATACTCCCTGGGGCTTAGGCACCAAAATAATACATGCAGGTACAGAACCTGACCCAAGTACAGGGGCTATAATGACGCCCATATACCAAACCAGCACCTATGTACAAACGGCACCAGGGCAGCACAAGGGATACGAATATGCCCGCAGCCAAAACCCTACCCGTAAAGCACTGGAAGATGCGTTGGCCATTTTAGAAAATGGTAAATACGGATTGGCATTTAGCAGCGGCGTTGCGGCAACTGATGCTGTTATAAAATTATTAAACCCTGGCGACGAGGTTATATGTGCCAGCGACATGTACGGAGGCACTTACCGTTTATTCACCAAAATATTTGAAAAGTTTGGCATTAAATTTATTTATGTTGACACTACCCATGTTGCCAACGTGCAGGCAGCGGTTACACCTAATACTAAATTGATTTGGCTGGAAACTCCTACCAATCCCCTGATGAATATTACGGACATAGCTGCAGTTGCGGTTATATCTAAAGCTGCAGGTTCCTTATTATGTGTGGATAATACTTTTGCATCTCCCTACCTTCAAAATCCGCTGGATTTAGGTGCTGACATTGTAATGCATTCTGCTACCAAATACCTGGGTGGGCATAGCGATGTGATACAAGGCTGCCTGATGATGAATGATACGGAATTAAGAGACAAATTATATTTTATACAAAAAAGCTGTGGTGCCGTGCCCGGGCCAATGGATTGCTTTTTGGTGCTGAGAGGTATTAAAACATTGCACGTGCGTATGCAACGACATTGTGAAAATGGATTTGCCATTGCGCATTATTTACGCAAACATCCAAAAGTGGAGAAAGTATATTGGCCGGGATTTGCAGACAATGCCGGCTATGCCGTTGCCAGAAAACAAATGCGTGACTTTGGTGGCATGATAAGCTTTACATTAAAAGACCAAACCATGGAGGCTGCTAATAAAGTTTTATCATCAACAAAACTATTTGCTTTGGCAGAGAGTTTGGGTGGTGTTGAATCGCTGATAAACCATCCGGCAAGTATGACGCATGCCTCCATACCAAGAGAAGAAAGAATTAAAAACGGGTTAAGCGACGGATTAATCCGGCTAAGTGTTGGTATTGAAGATGTGGAAGATTTAATAAACGATTTGGAGCAGGCAATTGGGTAACAAATGAATATTATTGAAATAATTGGCTGGATTGGCTCCGTGTTAATAGTGGGTTCTTACTTTTTAAACATCAATGGAAAGTTAAAAAGTACTTCACCGGCTTACATCATCAGTAATTTAATGGGTGGTATATTTTTTACCATCAATACGTTTGCGCATAAAGCTTATCCCAGTGTTGCGGTTAATATAATCTGGGTAATTATTGCCATTGCCGCATTGGTGAAAAAGGCTAAATGAAATGGAGTTTATGCAAAATAACCTCAAAGATTTTTTAGATACCAAAGTCAATCTTTACAACCAAACTGCTTTTATAAAAGATGACCCTATCTGCATACCACACCGGTTTACAAAAAAACAGGATATAGAAATTGCCGGATTTTTTGCAGCCATTTTAGCATGGGGCACAAGGAAAGGAATCATCAATTCCTGCAACCGGTTATTAGATGCAATGGACAATGACCCCTACAACTTTATTATGCAGGTTGACTGGAACGAAGACCCGGAAGAATTTACTATATTTAATAACTTTGTACACCGCACCTTTAATGAAATGGATCTTTGGCACCTGATGAATTTTTTAAAATATCATTATCGGTTTTGTGGTGAAGAAAGTCTGGAAACTGCGTTCACCCAATGGATGCAACCCGGCGATGTAAATATTGAAAATGCATTAACAGGTTTTAACAACTATGTTTTCGGCTACGATGAAGAAGCTTCGCAGGAAAAACATTGCCGCAAGCACATTGCTTCACCACAAAAAAAATCGGCCTGCAAAAGGCTTAATATGTATTTAAGATGGATGGTAAGAAGTGACAACAATGGGGTTGATTTTGGCATCTGGAAAAATATTTCACCATCGCAATTGATTATACCAATTGATGTACATGTATCCAGGGTAGCCAAGCGATTGAATATTTTACAACGCACCCAAAACGACTGGCAGGCGGCTCTGGAACTTACCAATTATCTGCAACAATTAGATGCTGTTGACCCAGTAAAATACGACTACGCATTGTTTGGACTTGGTGTAATTGAAAAATATTAATTTTATTATAATGGAAAATACCGAACTCATTCAGCAGGTAAATAAAGAACTTGCTATTGAATTGCCGGAAAAAATTTCCCTGGATGAACTGCAAAGCCAGTTAGCCATCCACATTAATTATCTTATCCTAAATCATTTTGAGCAACTGGTAAGCTTGCTCTACCGCATAGATGTAAGCGAAGCAAAAATAAAATCACTCTTGCAAAATTTGGCAGGAGAAAATGCAGGCAATATAATTGCGGCGTTAATTATAGAAAGGCAATTACAAAAAATTAAAAGCCGTCAACAATTTAGTAAAAAAGACGATGGCTTTGATGAGGAGGAAAAATGGTAACCGAGAATTTTGTAGGGCGTAGCATCGTAAATCCCTAAAAAGGCAGGCACCAGTAATAACCGGTGCCTGTTGCATTTTTTGTCATCAACAATTATTTTTTAAAACTTCGGTAATTTATAACCGTTGTGATATTCTTTCATTAAATATTGGGCATTCACGGCATCATCTGTAAACCTCTTTTTGTCGGTATCCCAAAATAATTTTTGTCCGGTGCGATAAGCAATGTTTCCCATCTGTGCAATGGTTGCCACATGAGCACCCTCCTGGATGGAACAATGCAGGTCGGCCATTTTTCTTGATTTTACAACAGCAACAAAATTTTCCCAATGTTTATCCAGGCCATTATCATTAGCTGCAACTAAAGGCTTGCTAACTTTATTTTTGCTTTGCCTCTCTTCAATAACTTCCCAGCCGCCACGGTTTAAAATAAGCGTTCCATTATTACCAATGTAGGCGATGCCATGGTCACGGCCATAGGAACCATTATCGATACCCATGGCAGAATCCCATACCAGGTTAAAATTGTCAAATTCATACAAAGTAGTCAAGGTATCCGGCGTTTCTTCCAGCATATCCGGGTAAGCAAAACGACCGCCCAAAGCTGCAATTGACTTGGGTGTACCTGCCTTCATACCCAACAAACCATAGTCGAGTAAATGCACACCCCAATCTGTCATAAGGCCACCGGCATAGTCCCAAAACCAACGAAAATTAAAATGAAACCTGCTGGCGTTAAAAGATCTTTTTGGAGCTGGGCCCAGCCATTGTGCAAAATCCACACCAGCCGGTGGAGCTGAGTCTGGCACTACGGGTCCGGGTTTCATCCAACCCTGGTAGCACCATACTTTTACCGTGCGAATATTTCCTAATTGACCGCTTTGTACAAAATCAACCGCATCTTTAAAATGCTGTTGACTTCGTTGCCATTGCCCTGCCTGCACTACCCGGTTATATTTTTGCTGTGCCGCTATCATGCTGTTGCACTCTCCAATGGAATTGCCCACCGGCTTCTCTACGTACACATCTTTACCTGCTGCACAGGCATCGGTCATTATCAATGCATGCCAATGATCTGGTGTTCCGATAATGACTGCATCAATATCTTTTTGATCGAGTAAGGCCTTGTAATTATGATACACTTTTACTTTAGATGCATCCACATTTAGTTTAGCCAGATCGAGCAAGCGTTGGTCAATTACTGATTGATCAACATCACAAATGGCAACAAGGTTTACACCCGGTACTTTTAAGGCAGCTGTAACATTCGCCCAGCCCATACCTTTAATACCGACGGCACCAATATTTAGCTGATCGCTTGGAGCAATGCGGTTTTTAAAGATAGCAAAGGCGTTGTTGTCAAATGCAGAGATAAACATACTGCCTGCAACTAAAGAGGCGCTGTTTTGCAGAAATTTACGGCGGTCTGGCATGGTTGATTATTTATTGATGAAGAGGAATCGTTGAAAAAACAAGTTACAAAGAAATGAGTACAAAAAATGATGGTAGCTGTAATTCAGTTTATTGGAGCAACTTTTTAGGAATGTTCTCAA
>JANPNY010000565.1:0-9200 GCA_031427745.1 Chitinophagaceae bacterium
GTTGGTTAACAGTTACGAATTAAGAAAGAAGGTTACCCGTATCGGGAACTTATTGATTGGAGGACCTAACCCCTCTCCGAAGGCAGAGGGGGACTTGACCCTGCTAATGCCTGGCTCTTTTATTTTTACAATCAACATGCATCTTATCATTTTTTTTTAGCTAAACATCAGTGGCTGTTATCGTGTACTCAAAAAGCGAAGCGCTAAAACTCTTAATGCCGTGTGATTTACTCTATGGCAGCATTTTTTCCAGAAATAAGCAATTAAACTTATTTAAACTAACGGCAGTTGTAACTGACTGGTTTACCTTTGTCCATTAAAATACACTTTTAGATGATGAAATATTTTTGCTGGCTGCTGATTTTTTCTTGCCAGACGAGTAACGCCCAAAAATTAAAAAAAGCAGACAAAATAATTGTCGCCAATTTACAAACACATATTGGCTACCTGGCAGATGATAAACTGGAGGGGAGAAGAACAGGATCGCCGGGAGAAAAACTGGCATCGGATTATATCAGCAATGTTTTTAGCAAAGCCGGTTTAACTGCCAAAGGCGATGATGGTGGCTATTTGCAGGCATTTGAGGTTAATGATGGAAAAGCAGTGAGCCCATCTACCCACTTTTTTATTAATGGCAACGATTTAAAGCTAACTACAGATTTCTTTCCGTTGGTTTACTCTCCCAATACGTTGCTGGAGGCTACGTCTGCTTTGGGATTGCAGGAAACAGGCGGTCCCTGGTTTTATGATTTAAACGAAACGCTGGAGGCAAATAAAAACAATCCGCATTTTGATTTGGGAGATGCAATAAAATCAAAGGCTGTGGAAGCGGCGGGTAAGGGCGCTATTGCCTTGTTTGTTTACAACAGTTCGTCTATTGAAGATGGGGTAAAATTTGAGACAAAGTCAAAAGAAACGCTTAGCAAAATTCCGGTGATATACATTACAAAGGCAGCCAAAAATGCGTACCTGAAAGAGGAGGCTGCGGCACTCGATATAAAATTAAAAGTGCTGATAGAAGAGAAGAAAAGAACCGGTCACAATGTAATTGGGTTTATCGACAACCATGCTGCCAACACCATTATACTGGGGGCACATTACGATCATTTGGGGTATAATGAAGATCATAATTCCTTATATGCAGGTACCGATCCTCAAATTCACAACGGTGCTGATGATAATGCAAGTGGCACAGCCGCTATTCTTGAGTTAAGTAAGCTGCTGTATGTCGCAAAGTTTAAAAACAATAATTTTCTTTTTGTGTCTTTTTCCGGTGAAGAGCTTGGTTTGTTTGGATCAAAATATTTTACAGAGCATCCGTCTATTGATTTATCCACAACCAATTACATGATTAACCTGGACATGGTTGGCCGGCTAAACGATAGTACACATGGTTTATCAATCGGTGGCTACGGAACCTCCCCCACCTGGGGAGAGTTGATTTCCCCCCATAATAAATTTTTTAAAATAAAGTTCGACAGCAGCGGCACCGGCCCAAGCGATCATACTTCTTTTTACAGAAAAGATATTCCAGTGCTTTTTTTCTTTACGGGCTTACACAGCGATTACCACAAACCAAGTGATGATGCAGATAAGATAAACTACCCGGGCGAACTACAGGTACTAAAATATATTTATGCTTTGATAGAGGCAACAGATAAAAAAGGCAAACTCTCTTTTAGAAAAACAAGGGAAGCAGCCATGGGCAGCAAAACAAGTTTTACAGTTACACTCGGCATAATGCCGGATTATACTTTTAGTGGCAGCGGTGTAAGGGCAGATGGCATCAGCGAAGGAAAGCTGGCGCAGAGGGTAGGTATAAAAGCAGGTGATGTACTGGTACAATTAGGCGACTATAAATTTACCGATGTGCAATCGTATATGGAGGCATTGAGCAAGTTTAAAAAAGGAGATGTCAGCAAAGTGAAAGTGATGAGAGGTGCACAGGAATTGATTTTTGATATTGTGTTTTAGCCATGCTTTATTAAGGTAGAAAAAGCTGATGATTAAAATAATGGGGTTAAATAAATAAATAACAATTTCCTTTAGGGGACAGGGGCATGAAACTTAAAATTGATAATGAAGCTCTGGCGCAGAATTTTTTTGAAGACGTCATTTTACTGGGCATAGTGGCCCCCATAAAAGATTACCAGTTTAGCTGGCAGTTAAACCAGCGGCTGGGCTTCAATTTCAGGCTGAACAACGATTTGGAAATTCAGTTGCAAAAGAAAAAACGTCAATATTATTTTTCTATCTATGAACACAAGGTTCCGGGAGTTACCACCATTCATTACCTGTATAACAACCAGCATGACGGCGAATATTTATTGCCGGAATTTAAACACCTCGACTTTTTATGGGTAATAAAAGGATACGATACTTCGGTGGATGACCAGCTTGTAATCATCCCGTCTATAAGAAGCCTTAACGCCGTGCAGCTGGTAACGGAAATGACCAACGAGAAAATTAAAAATAAGCAACATCTAATTTTGTAACCGTTTTAAAGTTGTTGTTTCTTTCAAAATCATCATCATTCAATTCAAAAAAAATAATCATTATGTGGAAAGAAAAAAATAATACGCTGTACAGGAAATTTGAGTTTAAGGATTTTTCTGAAGCCTTTGCATTTATGGCCCGGGTGGCACTGGCTGCTGAAAAAGCGAATCATCATCCCAAGTGGACCAATGTATATAATAAGGTAGAAATATGGCTAAATACACATGACGCCGGTGATACCATTACCGCTAAAGACAGGAAACTGGCCAAAACAATTGATGCTATGATAGCAGCATAAAAGGAGAATTAGTTTGCACAGCAAGCAACTATAAATTTGCCTTGAGTTCCAGCAGAAAACTTTTGATTTTTTTTAAAGATTCTATCATGGCGAACTGGGCATCCACCTTTTTATTATTTTTGAAAAAGGCTTTGGCGCCTTCCATGGTATATTTTTTTTCTCTCATCAGGTGATGAATTAACTGGATTTTTTTTACATCTTCCGGCCTAAAGTACCGGTCGCCTTTACTATTCTTCTTTGGCTTAAGCACATCAAACTCATTTTCCCAAAGGCGGATTAATGATTGATTTACGCCAAACATGGCTGCCACTTTTCCTATTGAGTAATAACTTTTTTGAAATAGTATTTCATCTTCGGGCACATCTACCAGGTGCACACTATCACTCATTTCCTGTATGCTCTTTCTACCCCTGGTCGATTTTTGTTTTACGGCTTTTGGCTTTCGAGGAGATACCATTGCAATACTAAAATCAATGATTTCATCTTGCACGTTCGTCTCCTCAATTATTGGCAGTTCCATATCAATAACCCCATCATAAGCAGGCACAAAAGCAATTACGTTGTCTTCAACAATTTCTTCAACAATTTCAGGCAATTCCGCTTGCGGCAAAACTGTTTCGGGTTCTACAGCAATTACAGCTTCTTCTTCCGGCTGTTGGGCTAAAGATTCGTAGAAATCAAACAATGATATCTGTGTAGGTTTTACCTTCATAATCTGCTGCTAAGTTCAAATATTTTTATAACAAATGGAGGTATCGGCTGTAAAAGGTTTACTATTTTATAAAAGCCAGGTTTTTTATTTTAAAAACAAAGAATAATTAATTTAGGTCGCAAAAGCTTACACTGATTATGTAGGCTCCATTTACTTCTTTGCCTTGATGCAAAGAAGTAACAAGAAAGATCAAGTCTTCATAAAAAAGACTAAAAATTTGAATGTTTGGCTAAAATGAAATTAGCTCGAACTTCAGTATCTGGCCCGGCTTTAGTGCAACCTACGGGCAAATTGCAAACCCTATCATCGGTAACAACAATTTCATTTCTTAACGCCAAACTTTCAAATTTTCTTAACGTCTCTTTTTTATGAGGCCGACAAAGAGAATGATACCCAAATTTATTGTTCGTCAAAACCATTCAACAACCATTTGCAACGGTATTTTAAATGTACAGATTGGTTATAGTTTGATTCCTCTCTTTTTGATATAGGCATGCCAGAGAAGAAAAGCGGCAACAGTTCTGTATGGCCTCCATTTTTCGGCCAACATCAACAACGCAGCTGCACCGGTTTCCATTGGCAGCTGTTTGATTGATTTCATGCTATTGACTAAAGCAATATCTCCCAGAGGAAATAAATCAGTCCGCTGCATGGCCATCATCATATAAACATCCGTCGTCCAGTCGCCGATGCCTTTTATTTTTTTTAGTTCGGTTCTTACAGTTTCATCCGGTGATAGTATTAATTCATCGAGGTTGAGCTGTTTGTTGATAATGGCTTTAGCCAAATCTCTTGTGTAAGTAATTTTTTTCCTGCTTAAATAACAGGCTCTTAATTCTACATCTGTAAGCAACAATAGTTTTTCGGGTAAAACGATTCCAATTTTTTCTTTAAGTTTATTGAGTGCGGCTTTTGCCGAGGCTAAAGAAACCTGCTGCTCCAGAATTATATGGAGGAGCGTTTCAAATGTTGGCTTTCTTGCAAACAGCGGCGGATAGCCATAAGTATCAACAATTAATTTTAAATCATCATCTTTTTCGGCCAGGTGGTTACACAGGTATTCAAAATTGCTATCATCAAAAGTTTCCACCATTTTCATAAACCCGCCTTCATTTAATTCTCTTTTAACCACCTACTGATGCCTTAGTTTTTTGCTTTAGCCTTAAATTCTTCAATTGCTTTTTTGGTAAAATCACTTAATACCAGGCGCCCGCTGATGGCGGCTCTCTCTTTCAACAACTCATCCCAGTTTTCAGTGCCTTGCCAAAGCATTTTTTTCATTTCGGCCATTGCATCGGCACTGCTGTGTGCAAGTATGTTCGCTAGCCGAAAAACGGCCTCATCCATACTCTCCACGTTATCATACAGTTCAGCAAACAACCCTTTTCTTTTTGCCCAATCACTATTGCGCCAGCCGGTTGCATCAATGGCCAATGCACTAAAAGCTGCTGTACCAATTTTTCTTTCCACTGCAGGCCCAATTACAAACGGGCCAATACCCATTGCCAGTTCGCTCAATTTTATGGCGGCCGTTTCCACTGCAATTGGATAATCTATTGCTGCCACCAACCCAACACCTCCACCCACACATTTACCCTGTATCCTGCCAATAATAAACTTAGGGCATTTTCGCATCGTATTAATTACCCGTGCAAAGCCGCTGAAAAAAATCAGCCCTTCGGCTTCATTTTTTATTGTTATCAATTCATCAAAAGAGGCTCCACCGCAAAAAGCCTTTTCTCCGGCACTTCTTATTACAATAACTTTTGTATCGTCGTGTGTTCCTGCAAAATGAATTTTTTGTGCCAACTCTTCCAGCATTTTGCCCGGCAATGAATTGCCTTGTGGATGAAAAAATTCGATAGTGGTTATAGTATGATGGGTAGTTGATTTTACATACCCATTTTTTTCGTCTGTTAACATACAACAGTATTATTTAGTTATAAATTTTGGTTGCTTTTAACCATTGTTAAGATAGTAGCAATTCCTGAAATTTCATTGGTTTCATCAAAAAATTCTACCAGCCATTTTACAATTCCTTTATCAATATCATCGCCTCTTTTAAAGTCTTCCGGCTTTTCTACTGTTCGTTTGTCGTTGGGTAATTTTTCTTTGCATGTAAACCGGATATACAGTTCTGCTCCGGGATACAACGGCTTTGTAAAACGCAATTCATCAATTCCATAGTTTAACAGCACCGGATTTTTTTCGTACCCATCTACAAACAGCCCTGCGGCAATACTCATTATAAAATAGCCGTGGGCTACCTGTCTTTCAAACATGGTACCGGTGAAGTCGGATGTTTGAATATGGGCATAAAAATGATCGCCGGTTAAATCGGCAAACCGATCAATATCCTGTGATGTGATGACTCTTTTTTCAGTAATGATCTGATCCCCGATTTCCAATTCTTCAAAATATTTTTTAAAGGGATGCTTACCAGGATTTTTACCAGTTGCATTGGGTTGATACACGTTAGTGATGGCAGTGATCGTTGTAGGCGAACCCTGCAAAGCTGTGCGCTGCTGGTAATGTTTTACACCACGTATACCGCCCATTTCTTCCCCGCCACCTGCCCTGCCCGGACCACCATGTGTAAGCAATGGCAAAGGACTTCCGTGGCCGGTACTTTCTTTGGCACATTCATTATTCAGCACCAATATTCGTCCGTGGTGAGCGGCTGCGCCGATTATATATTGACGGGCAATTTTATAATCAGCTGTAACAATTGTGCTAACCAAACTGCCTTTACCCATTTTACTCAATGCAATAGCATCATCTATATTGTTGTAAGGCATCAACGTACTAACCGGGCCAAAGGCTTCAATATTGTGCGGTTCAGGAGAAATAAAAGGTTGTTGATTGAGCAGTAGTATGGGTGAAATAAAAGCACCTCGTTCTGCATCCGCATCTACTACCTGTACACTGTCGAGGCTGCCATAAATAATTTGAGAAGACGCCAGTAATTTTTGCACCTGGTCCCTTACCTCTTTGCGCTGAGTATTACCAGCAAGGCTGCCCATTCTTACACAGGCATTTAAAGGATTTCCAATCACCGTTTGGCTCAACGCCTTGCCTAATGCAATTTGCACATCTTCCAGTTTATTTTCCGGCACAAATATCCTGCGGATGCCGGTGCATCTTTGTCCTGCTTTTAAGGTCATTTCTTTTCTGATCTCCTTAATAAAAATATCCCATTCCGGCATAGCCGGATGTACATCATTGCCCAGCACAATACAATTCAAACTATCTGCCTCCATTGTAAATGGCGTATTCTCTTTTAAAATGTTTGGATTGCTTTTCAACATCAATCCTATGCTGGCACTTCCCGTAAAAGTCACCACATCCTGGGAATTTACATGCTGCAACAAATCACCTGCACTGCCGCAAAGCAGTTGTAGTGCACCCTCTGGTAAAATATTGGATGCAATAATTTCTTTTACTACCGCCTCTGTTAAGTAAGCGGTAACGGTTGCAGGCTTTACAATACAAGGCATGCCTGCCAAAAGATTTACTGCAATTTTTTCCAGGATGCCCCACACCGGAAAGTTGAATGCATTGATATGAACCGCAACACCTTCCTTTGGGGTAAGAATATGAACACCCATAAATGTTTTATTGGGGCTGAGGTTATGGCTTTCACCGTCTATGCAAAAAACTTCATCCGGAAATTTTCTGCGGAGCGATGCATTGGCAAACAGGTTACCAATACCACCTTCAATATCAACCCAGCTATCGGCTTTGGTTGCGCCGGTTTTGTAAGAGATTTGGTAAAATGTTTCTAAATGATTTCTTAAATGCAATGCCAGCGCCTTCAGCATATTACCTCTTTGATGAAAGGTCATTTTACGCAACGCAGGGTTACCAACTCCTCGTCCATAGTGGAGAACGTTTTCAAAATCGAGCCCTTGCGTTGTTGCAACAGCAAAGGGTTCGGCGGTTACTGCATCGAATAAAAGCTGCCCGTCTCCATCGCCTGTAACCCAGTGGCCGTTGATGTAATTACCGAGTTTGTTCATGGTGCTGATCGTTGTATTAGCTGGTAAAGCTACTATTCAAAAGTGGATTAGATTTTGTAAATTTGATAAATAAAAAAATGTATTTATGAGCGTAGCAGAAATGAAATTGGCCGCTATTAATGAAATCACAAAGATTGATGATGAGCTTGTACTTAAGAGTGTGCTGGAACATCTGACCAACCTGTCCATACAAAAAACAGATCACACCTATAATCTATCGCAACACTTTGAAGCTATTTCTCAACAGTATGGCGCTGTACTTGAAAAATTGGCGAAATGATTTTATTAAAAGATATCATCAGTTTACATGACCATTCAATAGACATTTACGGAGGTTCAAAAGGGTTAAGAGATCTGGGCCTTTTAGAGTCCGCAATTGCAAGACCCTTTCACACATTTGGTGGCGAAGATCTTTATAATTCTCCGTATGAGAAAGCGGCTGCCCTGGGCGAAAGCCTGATTATCAATCACCCATTTATTGATGGAAATAAGAGAATTGGCATTTTAGCTGTATTAGCTTTTTTATTGGAAAATGGTATTCAGATCGAAGCAAGTACTGATGAGCTTTATAAAATGGTTATCAAAATATCAACAGGCGAAATTCATTTTGATGAAATTGTAGCATGGCTAAAAGCCAATACAGCAAAAACATAATCACATCACCCCAAACTGCTTTGCATGATGCAGCATGTGCTTATAATGCAGCAACACCCATTCTTCAAAATTCAAATCGCCAAATACCGGATGTTGTGAACTAACAATTTCTCCGGAACTAAATTTATCTACAAATAATTGTATTTGCTTTTCTAAATCGGCCACCGCCTCATTCATGGTTGAAAAGGTTACGGGCAAGGGTTCTTCGGGCAGCACCGGCGCTTTCGTATTTTCCTTAAACTCCTTTTCGCTCAGCAAAAATTCTTTGTATTTGGGCAAATGCTCCATTGCCGTTACTAAAGAAAAATTAAGTTGATTGGTAGATACTTTGAAAAATCCAGACACGTGTTCAATCATTTGCTGGGCCGTCATTTTACCCCATTTACCAGTTACATCAGCAGGTAAATTTTTTATCAAACTGATAAATCCTGTTTTAATAAATTCAAATTTTTGGCTATCCATTCATTTATTTTGTAACACAAGCTAAAACAAAAAAACAAGCATCGCTGCTTGTTTTTTATAAAAGGGTTGTAGTAATATTTTATAACCTGGTATCAATTTCATTACAAAGCCGTGTAAATATTTCATCTACGGTTCCTTCGCCTTTTAGCATCAAAACCTTATCAAAAGTTTTATAATAATCTGCAACAGCAGCTGTTTTGCTGTGATAAACAGCAATCCGTTCCCTGATAACGTTTTCATTTGTATCGTCGCTTCTGTCGCTGGTTTGCCCTCTTTTCAGCAGGCGCTTTACCAGTTCTTCTTCGCTTACTTCTAACGCAAGCATTACGTTTATGGACGTTTTTTTAAGGTCCAATAATTTATCCAATGCCTCGGCCTGCGCTGCAGTTCGGGGACGCGAGGGCAAGGCTACCTTGCCGTTGATCATTGCCATGCAGCGCGGCTCCGAAGTAGAGCGCAGCACCATCAAGCAGGCAATTGAGTCAGGCGGGACCGGGAAAATCGACAGCATCGTTGCGCCGATCAGGCTGGAGAAGTTCATGCGCTGGTTGTCTCCCTC
>JANPNY010000566.1:0-6835 GCA_031427745.1 Chitinophagaceae bacterium
AAATTTTGATGTGCAAAAAGCCATCTGTTGGCTTTGATTTGATGTATAAAAGTGGCCTGCTGAAAATTATTTTCCCGCAAATGGTAGCGCTCGTTGGTGCTGAATATATTGATGGTAAAGGTCATAAGGATAATTTTTATCATACCCTGCAGGTGGTAGATAATATTGCTGAACATACAGATGATTTATGGTTGCGCTGGGCAGCGGTTTTGCATGATATTGCCAAGCCCGTTACCAAAAAATTTGAAGAAGGTCATGGCTGGACATTTCACGGGCATGAAGTGAAAGGGGGGCGGATGGTACCTAAAATTTTCACACAACTAAAACTGCCGCTTAACGAAAAGATGAGGTTTGTGCGTAAGTTGGTAGAATTACATTTACGGCCCATCAGCCTAACCAAAGAAAATATTACCGACTCTGCCGTGCGGAGGCTATTGTTTGATGCCGGGGAAGATTTTGATGCCTTAATGATCTTGTGTAATGCAGACATTACTTCAAAAAATAAACAAAAAGTAAAACGGTTTTTAGAAAACTTCGAAATGGTGCGCCAGCGCTGTGCCGAAGTTGAAGCAAGTGATCAGCTCCGCAACTGGCAACCGCCGGTAACAGGAGAAATGATTATGGAGGTATTTAACCTGCCCCCGGGCAGGGTGGTTGGAGTAATTAAGAACGCCATCAGGGAGGCGATATTGGATGGGGTGATACCCAACAATTACGAAGCAGCTCATTCGTTTATGTTAGATAAGGCTAAGGAATTAGGCGTAACCACATCGCCGTAAATCAAATGCAATAATTTAAATTACAGGATATAATAAATAGATACTTTAAATGAAAATAGGGGCATATCCTGACATAATTTGTTTACTTTTGATACTATTTATTTATAGACAAACCTACACCAAATGGCTATTTTACGCTTTAGAATTTATTGGGAAGATGATGACAGTGTTTACAGAGATGTGTTGATACGTCATACCCAAAATTTTGCAGATCTGCACAACGCTATATTAAAAAGCTTTGAGTTTGATAGTAAACATAAAGCTACTTTTTACCGGAGCAATGATAACTGGCTGAGAGGCCGGGAAATTTCGCTGGAAAAATACGATGATAAAACATATAAAGTAGATCCCATGCTAATGGGCGAAACTACTATGGGTTCAGAAATAAAAGATCCCAACCAAAAGTTTATTTATGTGTACGACTTTAATAAATTCTGGACTTTTAAAGTTGAGTTAATCAACGTAGATAAAGAAGAAAGTAAAAAACTTACCTATCCTGCAGCTATACGTTCAGAAGGGATTGCACCTGCCCAATATGGCACCAAAGGTTTGGTAGATAAACGCCTGGCAGAGGTAGAAGAAAAATATGATTTAAACAGTGCTGCGCTATTGGAAGGTTTTAGCGAAGAAGATGAAGATGGCAACGCTGCCGAAAGTGAAGAAGAGGATAATACTTCTGAAGAAATCGGGGACGAGATTTAGATGACGGTCTCTTATAAAATTGGCGGAGTTTTACCCGTTATTTTCTCTCTCTTTTTATTAAATGAAAAAAAACTGCATTCTTATTACAGGACCTACAGCAATTGGCAAAACAGCCCTTGCTATAAAAGTTGCTCAATATTTTTCCACCGAAATTATTTCATGCGATAGCCGTCAATGTTTTAAGGAACTAAACATTGGCGTAGGCAAACCCACAACTGCCGAACTGGGACTGGTTTACCATCATTTTATTAACTCCCATTCTATACAACAGCCGGTAAGTGCTGCCGTTTTTGAGCAGTATGCCCTTGAAAAAATCAACACTATTTTTGCAGCATACGATATCGCTGTAATGGTGGGTGGCACTGGCTTGTATGTGAAAGCTTTTTTCGAAGGGATGGATGAAGTGCCAGCCATTGACCCTGCCATCCGGCAAGCTATTGTTGATAATTACAACAGCAAGGGTATCGATTGGCTGAAAGAACAGTTAAAAAATCAGGATGAGGCTTATTACTCAATCGGCGAAATACAAAATCCCCAACGCCTGATGAGGGCCTTGGAAGTGGTACAATCTACTGGTAAATCGTTACTTGATTTTCATACCAATCAAAAAAAGAAAAGGAATTTTAATATTATCAAGATTGGCCTTGAATTACCAAGGCCGCAATTAATAGAGCGAATTAGTAAACGAGTAGATAATATGATGCAGGATGGACTGCTGGAGGAGGTTAGCAGGTTACTTCCATTTAAAAGTCTCAACGCTTTGCAAACAGTGGGCTACCAGGAAATTTTTGCTTATTTGCAGGGGCAGGCTACACTAGACGAGGCTATCGAACAAATAAAAATAAATACCCGGCAATACGCCAAGCGCCAAATGACCTGGTTTAAAAAAGATGAAGGGGTGCATTGGTGTAATCCCGATTTTGAAAATATTTTAGACGTTGTGAAAATGCAGCTTCAATAGCCTACCCGGGAACTAACTCAACACCATAACCATAACATCGCCTAAACGCCTTTGCGGTAAAATAATTTAAAACTTAAATCCTACACTTGCCACGATATTTCCACGGCGGGTATCCAGCGAGGCAAATGTGTTGCTTTTATCCTGCAACCGGTAAGCAAAATCTACATCTTTATTAATAGAATAAATATAAGTAAGATCAATAAAAAAGCCTTTGTGCCGGTAACCCAGTCCGCCACTAAACAACATCCTGTTTGCTTTAAGGGCAGCATCTTTATAAGGATTGGTGTAATAGGCAAAACCAAGCCTGGCCATCAATACATTGAATTTAAGTTCGCCACCCACCCTAAAGTTAAAGTTGCCTTTATACTCATTGCGAATAACATTATTTAATGAATTGTAGTATTGCTTTTCGTCCATTGTGGGCACTTGATTGGCGCTATAAAAACTGCTGCTTTTGTGCGTTACATATTCAATATCAGCAGTGATAAACCCTTTTTGACTTTTTACATTTTCCACTTCCCTAAAAACATAGCTGCCACTAACTAAAAACTTCCAGGGTGTAAGCATGCTGTACTTGCTTTCACCGGGCTGGCTGGTAAATAAAGTGGAGGATGCCGAAGCCTTTCCATTATAATCTTCTGTATCTGTATTTAAATCGGTGGTACGTTGGTCGGTTAGTGAAAACATATAGGTAGGTGTGTGAATTGCAAGCCCCAGCCTGATGTAATCCTTTGGTCTGTAAATTAGTCCCATTTTCAGATTGATACCAGCCCCATGGGTGCTGTAACGATCTATGTATTCAAAACTATTAAACTTATTATTGGTAATGCCGGATGTGTCGGATTCCCTGAAAGTGGTGTTGTTATTATAGTTTACAATGGGAATACCAAGGCTACCACCAAATAACCATTTGTCGTTTTTATTAACTGCATAACCAAGGGCAAACTCATACATACCTCCCGTGGTTTCAATCGTTTTTTGTTGCAGTAAAGCCCGGTTACTTTCAAGAATAAATTCAGGGGTTGACTTTACTAGCAGGTTTCCGTTTGTTCTAAAAGTATCCACAAGGTAGGTTTCAAGCGCAGGTGCGGAACCGTATACATACCTGGGGTCGGCACGTATTTGATCGAATGTTAATCCGCTTTTAGATACCTCCTCACTCCATTGCTCGCTGAAGGAACTGTAGTTGTTATAACCCTTATACTGTAAGGTATTGTTGTAATTGGCCGTTTGGGTAATGGCAATACTAAAAGCCTTGCTGGTTGTGGGATTGTAGCTATTGGCCGCACCAAATACAATACCGATAGGTCCAATGCCAAAATTACTTTTCTTGTTGTTATTTTTTGTATCCCTGTAATTGCTTTTATTATTATAAAAATTTAGCCCGGGTGTGAGTACTATTTCGCCGGTTTTGTAATTGCCTAACCCGGCCGGGTTAACATAGTTGGCTGTAATATCGCCACCCAATGATCCCATTGCGCCACCAATGGCAAGATTGCGGGCAGTACCATTTTGGGGGAAAAAAGAATAACGTAAAACATCCTCCGGAATTTGAGCAAACACCTGGTGACCAATAAACAAAAAAATAAGTGGTAAATATTTTTTCATGGCAATATTTTTTGAGTGGAGTAGCAGCCACCTGCTACTCCATATATTTAATAAGGTTAATTGTTTAGAATGAATTTATCCCTTGCCATTCCGTGTTGGTCTTGAAGTGGAGCCGCCGCTGCTGCTGCCGGAAGAACCAGAACTACGTGTGCCTGAGGAAGAGGGTGTATAACTTCGATTGCTTTGTGATGAGTTGCCGCTGTTGTTAGAATTGTAACCAGACGGTGAATCTGTTGAAAATATGGTTCTTAACGTATTGCCCAGCTTGCTACCATTGCTGTTATTGTAGGTTCTAACTGGTGCCTTGTAAGGGGTACCTGTTTTGGTATTTGAATTTGTATTGTAATTACTGTAACTACTGTTATAAGCCGCAAGATTTGTCATGCGGGGCGTGCTGTTTTTAGGATTAGGTGCTGTAACCACAATGATGTTATTATACACGGGGTATGGGTAATAATAGGGGTTGTAATAGTAGTTACTATTATAACCATACCGGTATGGATTGTAAGAAATATCGTTGTCGAAATTCCTCCACCTGTAGTCGTAAATACCCAACCTTATCTGGCGGTCTTCCGAATAATTTCTCTCCTGAGAATAATTTCTTTCGTCATTTTGTCTTTCGGAGTTACTCGTTTCACCGGAAATTCTTACAGGCGAGTAATACACATCATCCGGAGTTTGACCCGATTTATATATGGTAGAACAACTGGTAAATGAAACTACCGCCAATGCTAATAGTAAGAGTTTATTGTTCATGATAATTAGTTTAAGTTGTTTAAAATTGAAGTTACTATTTTTGTGGCCTTTGTGGCCTTATTATTTAGCGCAAAAAATTTGCCAAGTCAAAAAAAGAGTTCATTTTCTATGTTAATCAAGTGATAAAAAAGGGTTGATATTTTAATAGAAATCCTATTGAACAAAGTAAAAAGTTAAAAATCAAAAACCGAAGTGTGGTGTACTTATAACACAAAATACCATTGAACAAAAACACAATCAAAGTACAAGCGCAATAAAAATATTTAATTTTTAACTACAATTTTTACTTAGCAATTTAAGCTAATAAAAAATTATTTTAGTTATAGAAAACTTAAATCATCCAAACAAAAAAAAATAAAACAGGAATACAATTCATGAGTAAAGAAATTACGAGCCGCCAGCAGGATTATTCTCAATGGTACAACGATTTAGTGATAAAGGCCGGCCTTGCAGATTACAGTGCAGTACGGGGTTGTATGGTAATAAAACCGTACGGCTATGCTTTGTGGGAAAATATGCAGCGGGAACTGGATAGAATGTTTAAAGAAACAGGTCATCAGAACGCCTACTTTCCGCTATTTGTGCCAAAAAGTTTATTTGAGGCAGAAGAAAAAAATGCAGAAGGCTTTGCCAAAGAGTGCGCCATTGTAACCCATTACCGTTTAAAAGCCGATCCGGATAATAAAGGTAAATTGATAGTGGATCCGGAGGCAAAACTGGAAGAGGAACTGGTAGTCCGTCCTACCAGCGAAGCCATTATCTGGAGTACTTACAAAGGATGGATTCAATCTTACCGGGATTTACCCTTGCTGATAAATCAATGGGCCAATGTGGTAAGGTGGGAAATGCGGACCAGGTTATTTTTGCGTACTACCGAATTTTTATGGCAGGAAGGCCATACAGCCCACGCCACCCGCAAGGAAGCTGAAGACGAAACAATACAAATGCTGCATGTGTATGCAGACTTTGCAGAAAACTTTATGGCTGTACCGGTAATAAAAGGTGTAAAGTCGCCCAATGAACGCTTTGCCGGTGCAGAAGATACTTATTGCATTGAAGCTTTGATGCAGGATGGTAAAGCATTACAGGCAGGGACTTCTCATTTTCTGGGACAAAATTTTGCGAAAGCGTTTGATGTGAAATTTACCGACAAAGAAAATAAACTGGATTATGTATGGGCAACCAGCTGGGGCGTAAGCACCAGGCTGATTGGTGCGTTGGTAATGGCCCATAGCGATGACCAGGGCTTGGTGCTTCCTCCAAAAATTGCACCGGTACAAGTAGTGATCGTCCCCATCTTTAAAGGCGAAGAACAGAAGCAATTAATTGATGAAAAAGTGTTGGGCCTTGTGAAGGAATTAAAAGCCGCCGGTATATCTGTAAAATATGATGATAACGACAACAACAGGCCGGGATGGAAATTTGCTGAATACGAAATGAAAGGAGTACCAGTTAGAATTGCCATTGGCGCCAGGGATATTGCGAATAATGTGGTAGAAGTTGCCCGACGAGATACCAAAGAAAAAATGAGCTACAGCATGGAAGGCCTGTCTCAACAAATAATTCAGTTACTGGACGACATACAGGCTTCTATTTTTAACAAAGCCTTACGTTACCGGGATGAGCACATAACTGTGGCCAATAGCTGGGAAGAATTGGTGGATTTATTGGATAATAAGACTGGTTTTGTAGCCTGCCATTGGGATGGTACCAGCGAAACTGAAGATAAAATTAAGGAACTCACCAAGGCTACTATTCGTTGTATCCCCTTAAATAATTTGCAGGAAGAAGGTAAGTGCATCTTAACCGGAAACCCAAGCAGTCAGAGGGTTTTGTTTGCAAGGGCTTATTAAGTTTTTTTAAGTTTGCAGCCGTCAAAAAGCTGCAAACTTATACATTGACCATTCAACACTCACCCCTAGTCATTGCCCCTTCACCATCATATCATCCATTTGTTACAAACAAATCAACTGGTTTGCCCAGTGAAAAAATACCTGCACTTACCTTGTCCGGGTTGCGGTTTTCAAAG
>JANPNY010000567.1:0-1824 GCA_031427745.1 Chitinophagaceae bacterium
AAAAAAAACAGGCATATTGCTGCCAGGTACTTTAATAAAATCATACAGGGAGGTTTTAGGTTATGCTATTAATTAATTGAGTTGTATCTATGTGCCATGTATATTACGATTATTACTGAACATTTAATATTATTTTCCGTCCATCAACTATCAATCGAAAAAATAATTCGATCGGGGCAGGTTAGTCATTCTTATGAACAACAAAACTAAAAAGCAAGTTTTACGTCGTCCTGTTATCTTTGTAATTAAACCCCATAAAAACTTATCAATAAATAAAACAGCTTGTTAAATACCAACCAACGGCAAGATAGCGCACTTATAAAATCACTGGCCGCAGAGCTTGGGTTTAACTATTGTGGCATTGCAAAAGCTGCTCTACTCACTGACGATGCCAAACGCCTGGAACAATGGCTGGCAAAGGGTATGCAGGGGAACATGCAATACATGGAAAATCATTTTGATCTAAGGATAGATCCAACCAAACTGGTGCCGGGGGCAAAATCGGTGATTACCTTATTACTTAATTATTTTCCAGAAGAACAACCGTATTCCGAAACCCCCAAAATTGCCAAATACGCTTATGGCCAGGATTATCATCAAGTAATCAGGGAAAAAATGAAAGAGCTGATTGAGCTTATTAAGGAACAAATCGGCCAAATAAATGGCCGTGGCTTTGTGGATAGCGCTCCTGTGCTTGAAAGAGCCTGGGCAGTAAAAAGCGGTTTGGGCTGGGTGGGTAAAAATGGTAACCTGATTAACAAACAGCAGGGCTCCTTCTTTTTTATTGCAACATTAATTACCGATCTGCAACTGGAATATGATTCACCTTATGTAAAAGATTTTTGTGGCACCTGTACCAAATGCATAGACAGTTGCCCCACGGAAGCCATATTACCCGATAAAGTGATTGACGGCAGTAAATGCATTTCTTATTTTACCATTGAATTAAAAGAGGCATTGATACCCGAAAGCATGAAAGGCAAATTTGACAACTGGATGTTTGGATGTGATACCTGCCAGGATGTGTGTCCGTGGAACAGGTTTTCGAAGGGTACGAATGAAGTAGCTTTTACACCAATACCGGCCATATTGAATTTTTCTTTTAATCAATGGGAGGAATTAACGGAAGAAAGTTTTAAGGAAATTTTTAAACACTCACCGCTAAAACGAAGCAAGTACAAGGGTATTAAACGAAACCTGCATTTTATTCAATATTAAAATACCCAGCCAAATCTGATAGCAATGCGATTTAATAAATAGTCGTATTTAACTGGTACATTTTGCCAACCCACTACAGGTAACCCTATAAAATTATCTCCAAAATAAACTACCTGTTTACTACTATAGCCTAATCCTATTGTAAAGGCATCTTTTTGTACAGGTATAAAATAATCGAACCCGGTACTCCAATATTTGCCGGTTTTATTATTTTGACTGCCGTTTGATTTATCAACTAAAAAGTTGACACCATAATCAGCAAATAATTGCACCTTTCTTTTGTTTCCCAAAACATTATAACGAACCTCCGCAAATAAAGGAA
The DNA here is from genome assembly GCA_031427745.1 of Chitinophagaceae bacterium. GTDB lineage: Bacteria > Bacteroidota > Bacteroidia > Chitinophagales > Chitinophagaceae > Ferruginibacter. The sequence continues at coordinate 1,541 of JANPNY010000567.1, forward strand.
CAGTCCGGCGGAAATAATAATCATATCCAATGCCAACACCTGTAAAAAACCGATTAAACTGAAACCCATTTACCGAACTAATTGCTGCTGAAGTGCTGGTGCTTCCATTAAGCAATTGTACTGTATTGTAGGAATGAAACTTGCCGGTACGATTTTGGATTTTGGTGGAAATTTGAGCCACAGCACCTGCAGTAATTATAACAAATACCCCAATAAGCATTAATAGTTTATTCATAATAACTAGATAGATTGACATTAATTTCTGCCCACAACAATTTTGCTTA
>JANPNY010000568.1:0-3116 GCA_031427745.1 Chitinophagaceae bacterium
CGCCAGTTATTTGAAGCCGGTATTTTGCAGTCAGCTTTCTGGCACCAGTTTGCTATGACAGCGCACAGCCCTGTTGGGTTAAATCCTGATGAATACAAGGTGGTAAAGAAAACCAATGTTATTGGCACTTTTGCTAATAACGATATCGAGCATACAGACCCAACAGGTGCCGACCATGATACCTTTGGCTTTGGTTTAAAAAAATCTTTGCTCAATTACATGCATGGCGCCTGTTACGATTACCCGTTGCAAAAATGGTTCGATTTTAAAGTGCCTAAGACTTCTATAAAGCCATCCTATATTGCTGAGGCTTTACAAGATGAACCTGTTTTGGTTGCAAAGCCAACAACTAAATTAGTATGGCTGGGCAATATGCCACAAGTGGAAGATTACGTAAAATCAAAAAAAGGAAGTCAATGGGAGATGAGTACCCTTACTTTTAATTCCACAACAGAAACGTTCAGCATCAAATTGAATAGGCCCAATGCTCATTGGCTTGTAGCAATGCTGCAACAAATTTCTATTACCAACCCTACATTGAACAGCTTGCAGGAAGTAAAGGAAAACTACGAAGCAGCAGGCTTTGATGACTTTGAATTATTTTGGGATAATAAGCCGGTAAATACCTTATACCGGGTAGGTTTATTGCACCTGTAAAAAGAGCCTTAGTAATTGTTTCGTATTTCAACAACATTTCCTGTAGTAATGGGCTTTTCAATGTAACCTGCAACCTGGGCAAAAGACTTTGCCTTATTTTTATCGGCTATGTTATCGGATGAGGAGAGAATAAAAATGATGTCTTTGCCGGCATCCCCGGGATAGTTTTCCAAAAAAAACCACCCGTCTTTAACTGGCATATTTAAATCAACCAAAATCAATCTTTTGGTATGCTGATTATCGGACAAATAAGAAAGCGAAGTATCAACGTTTTCAAAACTTTTAAACGGAATACCAGTTAATTCATATTCAAATATTTTCTCCGCTAAAAATAAGGAGATGCTATCGTCATCAATTACACAAATTTCTTCCACATCGGCAATTTTTAGCTTAGCTGGCATGCTCATATAATAAAGTTTTGGGTTAGTATGAAGATAGATTCTTTTATTCTAAAAAGAAAAATTTCTCTGGTATTTAGCATAATAACGCCAATAAAAAGGTGAATTCTCTTTTTTATCATTCCTCTTTAAATATTAGTCAATTCATATTCGGATCGATTAACAAAGAGTTATGCTCACATATTCAAGACAGGGAATTGTTCCGTTTCATCACCGTTGTTTCAGATTATCCTGATTGAACTTTTTAAGGATGTTTTGCAGAAAAGGGTAACTGTTTTCCCCTTTCTTTCACTGAACCTTTTTTTTTCGATTTCTCCCTTATCTTTGCCGCCTAAAATATTTCACCATTGGCAACAAAATTTTCCAAAGACACTTACTTGTATTGGTACGAATTGATGTTATTACTTCGCCGTTTCGAAGAAAAGACAGGTCAGTTGTACGGAATGCAAAAAATAAGAGGCTTTTGTCATTTGTACATAGGGCAGGAAGCCGTAGCAGCAGGTTGTATGACGGCTACCAATCCGGACGATAAATTTATCACGGCGTATCGGTGTCATGCTTTGGCAATTGCCAAAGGTGTTACACCAAAAGCTACCATGGCCGAATTGTATGGAAAAGCCACCGGTTGCAGCAAAGGCAAGGGTGGTAGTATGCATATTTTTGGAGTAGATGTTGGCTTTTTTGGTGGTCATGGTATTGTAGGCGCCCAGATAGGTACCGGTGCAGGACTGGCATTTGCAGAACAATATAAAGGCACTAATAATGTAGCGCTTTGTTTTTTTGGTGACGGTGCTGCAAGGCAGGGAATGCTCCACGAAACATTTAATATGGCTATGCTTTGGAAATTGCCGGTTGTGTTTATTTGCGAAAACAATCAATATGCCATGGGTACTTCTGTTGCCCGTACCAGTAATGTAATGGATCTGTATAAACTGGCTGATGCATACGATATGCCAGGCGACAGTGTTGATGGTATGAGCCCGGAAGACGTACACAATGCCATGTTAAGAGCAGTAAACCGGGCAAGGGAAAAAGGTGGCCCAACGTTGCTGGAAATTAAAACCTATCGGTACAAAGGGCACAGTATGAGCGATCCTCAAAAATATCGTACCAAAGATGAGGTGGAGGAATACAAGCAAAGAGATCCGATCGATCATGTATTAAGAGTATTAAAAGATGAATATAAATTATCAGATGAAGAAGTAGAAGTGATCAACGAAAGAGTAAAAGCACAGGTAGAAGAGAGCGTGAAATTTGCAGAAGAAAGTCCATGGCCCAACGATGATGAATTGTTGAAAGATGTTTACATTCAGGCAGACTATCCATTTATTACTGATTAGGATATTTTATTAAACCGAGTAACCAAGAAACCAAATTATAAAAACTAAAAAATGCCCGGCTTCCTTTTCTAAAAAAGGGAGTGGGTGAAGAAAAACAATGGCAGAGAAGCAACCAATAGTAGAAACTGTAGAAGTAAATGAAGCCGTAGAAAAAGCAAAAGATTTTTGGGCTAAGTTTAGTAGGCCAATTATTTATGTTGGTAGTGCATTGATACTATTAATCGGCGGTTGGTACGCCTATTTGAATTTTGTAAAAGCACCCAACAATGAAAAAGCTGCCGAATTAATTTTTCCTGCAGAACAGTTATTTGATAAAATGACACAGGGCGGTTTTAACAAAGATTCTATTAATATGGTATTAAATGGTGGTGGACCTGTAACAACCGGCGTTTTAAAATTGATCAACAAGTATGAGGGAACTGATGCCGGAAACAGGGCGCATTTTATTGCAGGTGCCTGCTATTTGTACAGTGGCGATTTTAACAATGCTGTTAAGCATTTAAAAGATTTTTCTACCAACGCTACACAGGTACAAACGAGCGCTTACCTTTTATTAGCCGATGCTTATTCTGAATTAAAAAAGAATGACGATGCTTTGGACTATTATAAAAAAGCGGTTGCTGTTAACAGCAAAGATGAATTTATGACGCCGGAAGCCTTATTTAAAGCTGGTTTGTTTGCTGATGCAACTGGCAAGAGGAAAGAAGCTATTGAATTTTTT
>JANPNY010000569.1:0-2594 GCA_031427745.1 Chitinophagaceae bacterium
ATTCCGCATCCGCCGGGAGCTCCGCTTTTTGTATTAATTGGCCGTTTATTTATGATACCGTTTGACCCTAAACATGCTGCTACTGGCGTAAACCTGATGAGTGCATTAAGTAGTGGTTTCACCATTTTATTTTTGTTTTGGAGTATTACGCATTTTGCTAAAAGGATTGCCTTAAAAACCAATGAGGTTTTAACCAGCGAACAAACGTTTGGCATTATGGCTGCTGGTGTTGTGGGCGCTTTGGCGTACTGTTTTTCTGATTCTTTCTGGTACAGTGCCGTTGAGGGCGAGGTATATGCATTGTCGTCTTTTTTTACGGCCATTGTTTTTTGGGCTATGTTGAAATGGGAAGATGCCGTATCGGAAGAAGAAAAACTGGGCATTAAAGGACATTTTACCAGCGCAGACAGGTGGATTATTTTAATATTTTACCTGATGGGGCTTTCAATAGGCGTGCATTTGCTAAACCTGTTAACCATCCCGGCAATGGTGATGATTTATTACTTTAAACGCTACAAGGTTACGGCATGGGGTAGTGTTATTGCTTTTGTAATTGGATGTGCCATTACGGGTATTGTACAAAAATTTGTGATTCAATATACCATTAAAGGCGCCGGTGCATTTGATATACTTTTTGTAAATGATTTTGGACTGCCTTTCTTTAGCGGCTTTGCTTTTTTCTTTGTATTGCTGGCTGTACTAATATATTTTGGATTAAAGATGGCCAATAAAAACAACTGGAACTTTTTAAAGCTTGGCTTGTGGAGTTTTACGTTTATGCTGATTGGTTATTCGTCGTACCTCACCACTTTAATTCGCTCCAATGCAGATACAGCTATTGACATGTACAATGTTGATAACCCTGTTACATTGGTTGGCTATTTAAGCAGGGAACAATATGGCGATACACCCATCATGTTTGGCCAGGATTTTACAGCGGGTAATGTTGCCGGCGATGAATACACACCCGATTATACCAATGAAGACACCTATATTAAAACAGCAACCGGTTACGAAAAGAAAGGGCGCAAGCAGGACGTAACTTATCGTCCGGAAGATGTACATGCCTTCCCACGCATGTTTGATGGTGGTAACGAACAAGGCCATGCAGATTACTATGCAAGTTTTGCCAGTATTACCAAAGATCCTAAAACCGGGCAATGGAGCGATAAACCAACCCTGGGCGATAATATTAATTTCTTTGCTCAGTACCAGGTGGGATGGATGTACCTGCGTTATTTTATGTGGAATTTTGCAGGTAAGCAAAACGATGTTCAGGGTGTTTCGCTGGGTAACGTAAGAGACGGCAATTGGAAAACCGGCATCTCATTTTTGGATAAATGGCGACTGGGTGATCAAAAAATGATGCCCAGTAGTATGAAGCATAATAAAGCAAACAACAGCCTTTTTGCATTGCCGTTGATACTGGGTATTTTAGGGCTGATATTTCAGTTTAAAAAAGACCAGCAGGATGGTACTATTGTGGGATTATTGTTTTTCTTTACCGGACTAGCGATTGTAATTTACCTCAACATGCCGGGCAATATGCCGAGGGAAAGAGACTATGCATTTGTGGGTTCTTTCTATGCCTTTGCCATCTGGATTGGATTGGGGGTTTTGTATGTAAAAGAATTGCTGTCTAAACTAATGAGTGGCACCATTGCCAACTATTTGGCTGCGGCGCTTTGTATTGCAGCAGTGCCGGTATTAATGGCCAATGTGGAATGGGACGATCATGACAGAAGTAAAAAAACACTGGCACGTGACCTTGCTACCGATTACCTGGAAAGCTGTGCACCAAATGCTATTGTAATTTCATTTGGTGATAATGATACTTACCCACTTTGGTATGCACAGGAAGTAGAAGGTGTGAGACGGGATGTACGGGTTATCAATAGTAGCTTGCTGGGTATTGATTGGTATATTAATCAGTTACGGTATAAAATAAATCTGAGTGATCCAATTGATCCAATCTGGACGGCAGAGCAAATTGAAGGTGCCAAAAGAGATGGTGTTTATTTTGTACAAAAGCCAGGCACAGACCCTAACATGTCGATGGATTTGTATACCATGATGAAAGATTACGCCGGTAGTGATGATCCGGGTAAAATGGAGCAGACAAGAGATGGCATTGGTATTAATACCTATCCAACCAAAAAAGTAACTGTTCCGGTTGATGTGGCATTGGTTCGTCAAAATGGTACCGTTTCAGCAACCGATAGCGTGGTTAGTCAATTGACGTTTGAAATACCAAAAACGCTGTTGCAAAAAAATGATGCAGCTATTTTAAACATAATTGCAGCCAATAAGTGGAAGCGTCCAATTTATTTTACTTCAGAAAGAATCAGTCTTGGTTTTGATAAATACATACGCCAGGATGGGCTTACCTACAGGCTGGTGCCGGTAGAAAATCCGGAATTAAACAAGGAGTGGATTGTTGATAAAATGATGAACAAGTTTGTATTTGGCGGTGCCAACAAGCCAGGTGTTTATTTTGATGAAGAAAACCGCCGCCACTTAAACAGCATACGGCTTGCTTATGCTTCTGCAGCGGGTAACCTGGCAGATCATGGCAGCAAGGAAGAAGCGAAAAA
>JANPNY010000570.1:0-1737 GCA_031427745.1 Chitinophagaceae bacterium
CATTTCTGATATAACCGGTAATACTTTCAGCAGATGTTGCTTCAGGTACTCCTGCCGTTGCAGTTCATTTAATAATTGTACCAGTTCGTATTCTTCCTGCAACGACATGCCTGCATGGTGTGCAACATCGTAACTCCCTATTTCCTCATCCGGTTTTTTAAAAGATTTATTTACATTAAGAACAGTGTGTAATTGCCTTACAGAAGCCAATACTTTCTGCATTAATTCCCTGTTGCCTTTTAACTCATTTGCCGGATAATTTACAATTGCACCACTATATAATTTATCAGGTAAAATTTTAATAACCTCTAAAATACGAAACAGCTTGTGACCCCTTGTTTTGATGTCCATTTCACCAGTCTCGTACACTTTGGTAATTTCCACCAACTCTACCAACGTGCCCATTTCGCTAACACCGTTATTGATGATTGAGGGTATTCCAAAAAGCTTTTTATTTTTTTTGCAATCCTCAATCAGTTCTTTGTACCTGGGCTCAAATATATGCAGGTTCAGCTCTTCGCCTGGGTAAACTACAATACCTAAAGGAAAAATTGGAATAAAGTTCGTCATGCCTTTTTTCTGAAATTTTTTGTCGAAGTTAATACGGAAAGGTCAATGGTGAATGGTGAATGGTGAATGGCTAAATTAGGTTTACCTGTTTCAGGCTCGGACAAGTGAATGGTGAAAAAGTGAATCAACAGGCAATGGTGAACTGTAAAATGATAAAGTCCATTAAACCAACTTCAACCAAATTCAACAATCTTCAACTATATTCAACCCCCTTAAACCACCTTCAACAACATTAAACTATCTTCAACAATCCCCCTCCCCCCAAGCTTTTTTGGAATTTGAAAGAATAACCTTGAATTTTGTTTTATGTGGCAACAATACCTGCAACTTATTCAGCAAGGCGATATCAAGGCGTTGGCACGTTGTATTTCTTTGGTTGAAAATGAAGTGGGCGGATATGAGACGCTCATGCAGTCCTTGCCAGCATCACACACGCCCGTTATTGGTATTACAGGCCCACCCGGCGCTGGCAAAAGCACCATTGTTGATGCATTGATTGAGCTAATAGTTCAACAGCAAAAAAGAGTAGCAGTGCTTTGCATTGATCCGTCTTCCCCTTTTAACCTGGGGGCATTATTGGGAGATAGAATAAGAATGAGTGAATGGTATAACAATCCCCATGTTTACATAAGATCTTTAGCAACCCGAGGTTCTTTAGGCGGACTTCACCCAAAAATTATTGAAATAGCAGACTTGCTAAAGGCAGCTCCTTATGACTACATTATTGTAGAAACGGTGGGGGTTGGCCAAAGTGAAATAGAGATTGCCGGTCTTGCAGATGTTACCATTGTAACCCTTGTGCCGGAAGCCGGAGATGAAGTTCAAACTATGAAAGCCGGGCTGATGGAGATTGGGGATGTTTTTGTGGTAAATAAAAGTGACCGGCCCGATGCTGATGTATTTGTAAAGAATTTACGCATGATGCTGGCACCTGCTCTTTACACAAAACAGCTAAACATTCCGGTAATAAAAACAGTTGCTTCGCAAAAAAAAGGCATCGAAGAAATGATGACCGCATTGAACGAAAAAATTGAAGCATTCAACAAAAAAAGGTCCACGCTAAATAAGCGACGCTCGTGGTTGCTGGCAGAAAAAGCATTTTACTTAATACAACAAAAAAGGATGGCTGATGTTAACAAAACAGCACTAAAAAAGAATATTGAAGCC
>JANPNY010000571.1:0-9219 GCA_031427745.1 Chitinophagaceae bacterium
TCAACCAGCTTCAACAACCTTCAACCACCTTCAACCATTTTCAACAACCTTAAACCATTTTCAACCATCTTCAACCACCTTCAACCACCTTCAACCAGCTTCAACAACCTTCAACCATTTTCAACCCCCCTCAGCCACCCAACATTATTTGTTGCTTTGCGAACACCCTCCTGTTTATACATTGGGTAAAAGCGGTAATGTGTCCAATATTTTAATTAGTGAATGGGAAATGGAACAGCAGGGCATTGCGTTTTTTAAAACCAACAGGGGGGGAGATATTACTTTTCACGGGCCGGGACAAATAGTTGGTTACCCTATACTTGACCTTGACCTTGAAAAATTCTATACTGATATTGGCAGGTACCTTCGGAAATTGGAACAGGTAATTATAAACACACTTGCATTTTATGGCATAAAAGGGGAGCGTAGCATGGGTGAAACAGGTGTGTGGATTGATCCGGGTATTGCGGGCAGGGAAAGAAAGATTTGCGCCATAGGCGTGCGTTGCAGCCGGTGGATAACCATGCATGGCCTGGCATTGAATGTAAATACAGACCTTGCTTATTTTGAAAATATCATTCCCTGCGGCATCGTAAACAAGCAGGTAACTTCTATGGCGAAAGAGTTACAAATAACTGTAGATATTAATGACGTAAAAGCAACCATCCTGCAAAATTTTGAAGCAGTTTTTGGTGTAGCGTTACTATAGAATCAATTTTTTTTTTGTTGGTCGTCACCTAAACTTCTAAACCATCTAACCCCCTAAACTTTTAACCCATCCAAACGTCTAACCCATCTAAACTTCTAAACCGTCTAAACACAGATGCATCTCGGTTAAAATTTTCTATCAATTTCGTTGGGAGGAATACCTGTCTTTCCTTCTTTTGGAATGTAGAATTGATTTTTTTCTTTTAAAATACCATTGTCGTACAACTTAAAGTAGAACCAGCCAGCGTGTAAAAAATTAACTTTCTCAATTATCAGGTAGGGTTCTGTTACTTTACCTATTTCAAAAATGGGGTTGTCTTTTTCATCAAAAAACTTTATAGAATATCGGTTATTGGCAGCTTCGGGTAATTGGATGATAACACTGTTTTCCTTACCGGTAAAAATAAATTTACTGGGTGTATAAACATAGGGTTTTACAGCACTGGGCTTAACAGCAATAGAGTCTGCTTTTGGTTTTTCCGGTAGCAACAATTTATCTTCCTCAGAAGTTGATCGGGCAATAATGCTGTCTCTTACTGGTTTATAACTTTTGGTGAAGAGGTAGGTGCCACCAGCAAAAGCAACAAACACCCTGTAAAACATGTCGGGACTGGTGGCTTTAGTATCTACATATCCATTCTCCCTGTTCATAGGTTCCAGCACCGAGCCAATGGTGGTGAAATTTTTAATACTGTCCTTCGATCGTTGGATATTGATGGTGCTGATATTGGCGCCGTAATTCATTTTCCAGCTTACGATAATTTTATTGTTGATATTTTTTACAGTAATCCTTGGTAGGGTATCCTGTGCTGCAGCCTGTTGGCGGAAAATACAAAAGAAAACAAATAGAATAAAAACTGTTTTTTGCATAGTCTATATCAAAACGATATTGAATTTAAATAATGGGGACAAAGATACTTGCCTTACCCATTAACCGAACGTTAAAAGGTTTTTTTGGAGAGATAAATTCCCTTGCAGTCCGCCTGTATGAATGCACACAATGTTGCTTCCTCGTTTAAAAAAGTCATTCTTTATTAAATCCAACACTCCGTACATCATTTTTGCTGTATACACAAAATCTGTAGGTAACTGGTATTGGTTATACAGTTGGTTCATAAATGCAATCAGGGTAGGCGTGTGTTTGGCATAACCACCAAAATGATAGGCTGTTTCAATATGAGGTTGTTGTGATACTAATGAGGATTCATTTAAATATGCCAGTCGTTGCAGCGTATCTGTACAGCCCTTTAGTGCTGGAAAGGCCAGCACCTGCTGATGAGCTTTTGATGCAGATACCAGTCCTGCTAATGTAGTGGCAGTGCCGGTTGCACAGGCAATGTGTGTAGTGTTGTCAGCAATATAATTCATGATGGCCGCAGCTCCTTTTGCACCCAATGGATGATAACCTCCTTCCGGAATAACAACAGTTGCACCCCATTGCTTTTTCAGTTGCATGATGAAATCCGGCTGGTCTTTTTTATCATATTCCTGGCGACTGATAAAGTGTAACTCCATACCAAATTGCAGGCAGTCATGTAAAGTATGCGACAATTGTGCAGGCCGTCCTCCTCTTACAATGCCTATGCAGGATAAGTTGTTTTGCCGGCAGGCATAGGCAGTAGCGACGAGGTGATTGCTATAAGCGCCGCCAAAGGTGATTACCTTTTGGTTCGTTGTTTGTATCGCTTGCTGCAGCAGGTATTGCAGTTTAAAAAGTTTGTTTCCGGATATGATGGGATGGATTTTGTCTAACCGCAATACGGCAAGGCTTATACCTTTTTGAATAAACAAATTGTTGTGTAAATTATGAGTATCTATTTGCAGGTGCTGATGCAATTTTTTTTCTAATTAAATGATTGCAGTATTTTCGCTGCAATTAACGAATATAAATTTCAAAATAAATAATTAATAAATGAAACCTACACTCGTAGTATTAGCAGCAGGTATGGCCAGCCGCTATGGCAGTATGAAACAAACGCAAGGGTTTGGTCCGGCAGGAGAAACAATTATGGAATATTCTATTTACGATGCCATCCGTGCTGGCTTTGGTAAAGTTGTTTTTTTAATAAGAGAGGAATTTGAAACAATGTTCCGGGAGAATTTTGGTAACAAACTAGCCGGTAAAATTGAAGTGTGTTTTGCGTTTCAGGAGTTGTCAAAATATGTTGGTAGCCGTACTATACCAGAAGATAGAAAAAAACCATGGGGTACTGCACATGCAGTTCTTTGTTGCAAGGGGATAGTGAATGAGCCGTTTGCCGTAATTAATGCAGATGATTTTTATGGCAGGGATGGTTTTGAAAAGGCGTATAAATTTTTAACCACAACCGCTGCTGCTGACAAGTATGCCATCATAGGCTATGAATTAAAAAAGACCTTAAGTGATAACGGCAGCGTAAGCCGTGGTGTGTGTAATGTAGATGCAGCGGGAAACCTTTTAGATATTAATGAGCGTACCAAAATTTATAGAAACGAACAGGGCATCATCACCTACGAAGATGAAGCAGGCTTGCATGAAGTAAGTGAAGATGCCAGTGTGAGTATGAATTTCTTTGCATTTCCACCTGGATTTATAGATCAGTGTGAAACGTATTTTGGTGAATTTTTAGATGCCGAAATAAATAACCCCAAGAGTGAATTTTTTATTCCGTTGGTGGTTGATAAGGCAGTAAAATCGGGTAACATTACGGTGCAGATAATACCCACCTCCGCTCAATGGTTTGGTGTTACTTACAAAGAAGATGCGCCGGAAGTAAAAGCCAGTGTAGATAAACTGGTAGCAGATGGTGAGTACCCTGTTTCGCTTTGGGGCCAGTAAAAACTTTTGTAGCAAAATTAATAAATGCTGGTTCAACTAAGTCTCGATAAAACGGGCGAAGGGATTACCAGCATTTTTGTATTCATGCATTAAGAAGGTATTATAGCTACTGGTAATTTCGCTTTTTGTAAGCGCTTGGGTTAGCCTGTTTTCACGAAACCTTTTATAGGTGTATAACCAACAAAAAAGCTGTGCATAATTAAATGCACAGCTTTTTTCTATGTTGTTTGCAGGGATTTTATTTATTAGTTGCTCCCACTACCATAAATACTACATCCTCCATCTTTTTTACCTGCTGCACCCGATCTAATTTTTTAAGATCGTTGTTCACCGGCATTTTAATATGTTGATATTTGGCATCTTCTTTTTTCAACTGATCTATCAGCATAAAAATATTCTTAGCTTTGGCTGCATAAACCACACCATCCGCTTTTGAATCTTTTGCTGTGATAATACCAATCAATTCACCATTGCGGTTAATAACAGGACCACCACTGTTACCCGGGTTGGCAGATACGGTAAGCTGGTAAGCAGTGCTATCACCATCACTACCCGATTTGGCACTTACATAACCTTCGCCATAAACAATTTCATTTCTTGGAAACCCGAGCGTAAAAAATTCTTCACCTAAATCGGCATTATTTTTCTTGATGGTAAACGGTAAATTGGTGATCGTTTTATAAGTCGTATCCTGAATTTTAAGAATGGCTAAATCCAATACATCGTCTGTATAAATATTCTCAGCACTAAAATAATCACCTTTATTATTCTCTACATAAATGTTTTTCATTTTATTGAGCACGTGAGCGTTGGTAATAATATATCCGCTTCCGTCTATCAAAAAGCCAGTAGCCCTGTAATCAACCTTTACTTCGGGTTTTGAGGTTACACCATTACTTCTATTTGTATTTAATTTAATTAGTTCCTGGTTGGTTACATTAATTTTTTCTACTAATTGGCTGTAGTATTCATTACCACTTTTTTTAGAGTAGGTTACCATAAGCCCAGATGTAAGTAAGGATATAAAACCGGCAATAGAAGCTGCTACGGCAATGCTGCGTTTGTATTTTTGCCACAGGTTTACCACCTTAGCTTTTCCGGTTAAGGCGGGTATCGCAGTTACCCCTTCTTCAGTAAGTTTTGCGTCAACTTCCTGCAGGGTATGTTTAAATGTTTTAAGGGTGCCATATTTATGCAGGCCTTCAATAAAATAGGAATGCTCCACCACTAATTGGTCTACTTCAGCATTGTTCTTTCTGAGTTCTTCAAAAAAAGCCCTTTCCTGAGTGGTCATTTCCCCGCTCAGATACCGCTCCACCGTTTCAATCAAAATGATCTCATCCATACTTATGCATTTTTGTATTGTGCAAAAAACAATTTTTTCAACCTGATAAGACACTTATACTTCTGCGTTTTGGCATTGTCTGCATTTGTATAGCCAAAATTAGCGGCAATATCCTGCATACTCTTTTTTTGCAGATAATAAGCATCCAGTAAACTTTTACAAGGCTCGCCTATTTTACTCATGGCATGATCCATCAACGTAAAATCATTGTCTCTTTTCTCGTGCTCCTCCATTTCATCCTCCACAAAAACAGTCTCTTCAAGGCTTTCAACCTGGGTGCTATATTTATTAAGTTGTTGTAATCTTTTAAGCCATAATCTCCGGCATATGGAATATACGTACGTTTTAATTTGACAGTTTAACGAAAATGTGGTGTCTTTTGACTTTTCATATAGCACAACCATCGCTTCCTGAAAAATATCACGGGCATCATCTGCAGAACCGTTATTATTAATAACAAAAGACTGAATCATAGAATAATTTTCACGATAAATAGTCTCAATAGCCTGCTTATCGCTTATTGCTAATCCTTTCAGTAATTGTAGTTCTTGTTCTGTAGTACTCACCGGACAATCATTAATACATTAATAGATGCAATAGTAACCCAAAACGCTGAAAAAAAAATATTTTTGAGAAGCGGGTTACCTTTTTAAAGCCTCTGTATTAATAGGTATAATTTAAAAATTAAAAAATCACAACAAATGAAAAAAATCCTTTTTGTATTCGTTATCGCTGCAGCTTTCGCAGCTTGTAATTCAGCTGAAACTACAGCTACTGTAAACACTGATTCTATTGCTGCTGCTGCAAAAGCCGACTCTATGGCTAAAGCTGCTCCAATGGCTGCTACTGTTGATTCTACTGTAAAAGCAGTTGATTCATTGACTAAGAAAGTTGATTCAGTAATTAAGAAATAATTTAAGCCGGTTTATTGCTTGCTTGATTCAACCGGTTCTACATAAGAATTTTCATATGGCAAGCAATCGTTAAAGTCGCCCCTATTCTTAGGGGCGACATTTTTTTGCCCATATGTGACCATCTAGGCGAAAAAGGCTTTTTAAAAAATAGGGTGCATTTAAAATTGCAGCAGCGAATTAAAGGGTTGCCAACCTTCATAATGAGATTTATGAGTTAAAAGAATTTTTAAAAGGTTGGCAACCCTTGCGACAATTTTAAATACACTCAAAAAATATTGGTCAGTAATTTTTTCTGTCTTACTTTCATTTTTCAAATGATACAAACATCAAACTATTTCCACTTTTACTTTAGCTACTTTTTTGAAGATAGCAGGGTGGTTTTTTGTAAAAGATAAAAAGTAAATCAACAACGAAAAATCCCCCGCCACAACCGGGGGATTTTTTTTAAAATTTGTCAACCTTTAGACAGCATTAAATCATTCATGAAAAATCAGCATCAAGAAACTACAGCAAAGCAAGGCGAAGGAGCAGTTGAGCAAAAGGGAATAGCAATACAAGGATATGAAGGATGCTTTCACCAGGAAGCTGCGAGGCAGTTTTTCCATAAATCAATTCCTGTTATTTGCTGTGCTACATTTAGGGAGGTAGTAAAAGTTGCATCGAATAAAAAGGAAAGTGCAGGAGGTATAATGGCAATAGAAAATTCAATTGCTGGTAGTATTTTGCCCAACTATAATTTGTTACAAAAAGGTAATCTTAAAATTATAGGAGAAGTTTATTTGCAGATTAAACAAAACCTGCTGGTAAATCCTGGTGTAAAGCTGGAGGACATTAAAGAAGTACATAGTCATCCGATGGCAATACAACAATGCTTTGGTTACCTGGATAAATTTAACTGGAAGCTGGTTGAAACTGAAGATACAGCGCTAAGTGCAAAGCATATTCACCAGCATCGCAGTAAACATATTGCCGCAATTGCCAGCAAGCTTGCCGCCGAAATTTACCAGTTGCATAATATTGCCCCCAACATTCATACGCTCAAAAATAATTACACCCGGTTTTTAGTGTTGCAAAGGGCCGAAATGGTACAGGAAATTCCGGATGCTAATAAAGCTTCCATAAACTTTCATACCGACCACTCAAAAGGCAGCCTGGCAAAAGTGCTCACCAAAATAGCAGAAGGTGGTATAAACCTAAGCAAGCTGCAAAGCATGCCAATGCCGGGAAGTGACTTTAAATATTTGTTTTACGCCGATCTGGAGTTTGATTCAAAACAGCAACTGGATAATGTTTTGGATGAAATCAGTAACCATACAGAAGCATTGCAGGTACTGGGAGTTTATAAAAATGGAAAGGTTTATTAAACAACAGCCTGTACCGTTTAAAACGTAAAGGGCCAAAAAATTATTAAATGCAGATTGCAAAAAGACTAGACGGCATTGGGGAATATTATTTTTCTCAAAAATTACGGGAAATTGATATGCTTAATAAACAAGGTAAAAATATCATCAGCCTTGGCATTGGAAGCCCTGATATGCCTCCACATCCGGAGGTGATAAAAGTATTGCAGGAGGAGAGCGCTAAACCCAATGTACATGCTTATCAGTCTTATAAAGGGAGCCCTGTTTTACGTAACGCTGTTGCCGGATGGTATAAAAAGTGGTACGCAGTGGAGTTGGATGCCGAAACTGAAATTCTTCCATTAATAGGAAGCAAAGAAGGCATCATGCATATTTGTATGACTTATTTTGAAGCAGGTGTGGGTGTGCTGATTCCCAATCCCGGTTATCCAACATATAGCAGTGCGGTTAAAATTGCAGGTGCAAAAGCATTATATTACGATTTGAATGAGGCCAATAATTATCATCCCGATTTTGAAAACATTGTTCAGTTAATACAAGCATTTGAACAGAAAGCTGCCGGTAACCGGGTAAGAGGAATGTTTGTAAACTATCCACATATGCCAACCGGGCAATTGCCTGAACTGGAAATATTTGAGCAATTAGTTTCGTTTGCAAAACAACAGGATATTATAATAATTCATGACAATCCTTACAGTTTTATTTTAAATGAAAATCCGGTAAGTATCCTTTCCGTAGAAGGTGCTAAGGAGGTGGTAATTGAATTAAACTCATTGAGTAAAAGTCATAACATGGCCGGCTGGAGGGTGGGAATGCTTTGTGCTTCTAAAACAAGGATAGATGAGGTTCTTCGCTTTAAAAGTAACATGGATAGTGGCATGTTTTTACCAATTCAATTAGCCGCAGCCAAGGCATTGGAACTGGATGAAAGCTGGCACCAGCAGCTAAATGATGTGTATAAAAACCGCCGTGAAAAAGTGTTTGAATTACTTCATTTATTAAACTGCCGTTTTGATACCAGCCAGGCGGGTATGTTTGTATGGGCCGCTGTTCCGGACGCTTGTAAAGATGGCTATGCATTAAGCGACGAGGTATTGTATCAATCAAATGTTTTTATAACGCCAGGCGGCATATTTGGCAGCAACGGAGATAAATATGTACGGGTAAGCCTCTGTGCTACAGTAGAAAAAATTGTTGAATCAATCAATAGAATTAAACAAACAATATGAATATCACCATCATTGGATTAGGATTAATTGGAGGTTCTATGGGCCTTGCGTTAAAGGAGAAAGGATTGGCAAAAAAGGTTGTTGGGGTTGATAATAATTTAGTTCATCAGCAAAAAGCATTGGAGTTAGGATTGGTGGATGAAGTGCTTGAAATGAAAGCAGCTATCGCCTTTGCCGATGTGGTGATTATAGCAATTCCCGTAAATGCTGCTGAAACAATATTGGGCACTATTTTAAATGTAATTGACCGGCAGGTAGTGATGGATGTAGGTTCCACAAAAAATGCTATTTGCTCCTTAGCCGCTGGTAATAAAAATGGTCGCCGTTTTGTAGGTACCCACCCTATGTGGGGTACAGAATACAGCGGTCCGGAAGCTGCAATGAGCGGCGCTTTTGAGGATAAAGCTGTTGTTATTTGCAACAAAGAAAGCAGCGATCTGGATGCGGTGCTGTCCGTAGAAAAAATCTACGAAACGCTGGGCATGCACATTGTGTATATGGATGCTAAAGCGCACGACTTACATGCTGCCTATGTGAGTCATATCTCTCACATTACATCATTTGCTCTCGCTAATACCGTGCTGGAAAAGGAGAAAGAAGAGGATGCTATTTTTGAATTAGCCAGCGGCGGGTTTGAAAGTACGGTTCGTTTGGCAAAGAGTAACCCGGCTATGTGGGTGCCCATATTTATGCAAAACAAGGAAAATTTACTCGACGTACTAAATGAGCATATCACCCAGCTAAGAAAATTTAAGAGTTGCCTTGAAAAAGAAAATTATGAATACTTACTGGAGTTAATTGAACATGCAAATGGTATAAAAAGGATATTGAAATAATGGGCCTT
>JANPNY010000572.1:0-2047 GCA_031427745.1 Chitinophagaceae bacterium
GTCAGTTGTTGCAGATTCATTGTTGTTGCAGGAAAACAAACTCACAAGACTAAACAGTGCAAAAATTTTTTTCATCAGAATTTTAATGCTTTTGGATGGCAAATGTAGCAAAGAGATTGTTGCGATATCAAATCAACACTACCTTAAGTCTACAAAAATAAAAAGGCTAATCTAAAACAACCTTTTCCAAATAATAAAAGATGGTTAAGATTAATTGGGTGCAATTAAAGTTGTCGAAAGGGTTGCCAACCTTTTTAAAATTCTTTTTTAACTTATAAATCTCTTTGCGAAGGTTGGAAACCCTTTAAACCGCTCTGACAATTATAATTGCACCCGAATAATTTGGCAGGCTTCAAAAATTGCGGTTACTTGCAGCAACTCTGAAACATAGTTGCCCGGTAAAAATAACTTCTTCTTTTTTTCCGGCATGTTGTTTCTCCTGATCAATTTTTTTATCCTCTTTTCCAGTATCCTTTTTTAGACTATCTAAATCCTTCTACAGCATTTTGCTTTAGTTCCCTGTGTAAAATCTTTCGGGATAATTTTCCGGAAACGGAACCTGTTAAGTTTATTTTCCATAATTCGGAAAAGCTCAAAATCCTCTATTCGTTGAAAGCCATGCCAGTATTGAGTTTGCTCTTTTGGCATTAATCGTGGATACTATTAAGTGTTCCCATAGCGGGGTTTTAATTCAACTTATATGAAAGCACTAACGGTAATTATCCTTTTCACTTTGTTTGCAGGTGCTGCACAGGCACAACGCATTTGCGGTTCTGAAGCCTACAAGCGCCAGTTGCTGCAATCAAACCCATCTATACAAAATTCATTTGATGCAGTTGAACTTCAAATAGCAAAAACTACCAAAAAGTTTGCTGCAAGAGATACTACTTTAAATGAAGTGATCAATATTCCGGTTGTTATTCATGTTATTTATAAAACAACAGCACAGAACATCAGCGACGATCAAATACGCTCTCAGTTAACAGCACTCAATAACGACTTTGCCAATTTAAATCAAGACAAATCAAAAAGGCCGGGCGTTTTTAATGCTGTTGCATCAGATGTAAAGATTAAATTTTGCCTTGCACAGGTTGATCCACAAGGAAATAAAACCACTGGTATTATTCGCAAAAGCACAACTGCTGACGTATTTACTGCTGATGATGCAATGAAAACTTCATTAAGGGGCGGCGACAATCCATGGGATAACAAAAAATACCTCAACATTTGGGTATGTGCTTTAAGCGGTCGCAGTCTTGGTTATGCAACACCACCGGGCAGCAATGCAGCTATCGACGGCGTTGTAATAGCTTTTGATGTATTTGGTACAGTTGGTAGCCTCCGCACTTCTTTCAATAAAGGCCGCACTGCAACACACGAAGTTGGGCATTGGATGGGCTTAAAGCATTTATGGGGTGATACAGATTGCGGAGACGATGGAATAGATGATACTCCCCGCCAGAAAACATACAATTTTGGAACACCGGTTTTTCCAAACGTTACCAGCTGTTCACCTAATGCAAATGGTGATATGTTTATGAACTACATGGATTTTAGCGACGATGCTGCAATGAATATGTTTACCAACGATCAAAAGAAAAGAATGAGAGCTTTGTTTGCCACTGGTAATATCCGCAACAGCTTTCTAAGTTCTTTTGCATGCGATAGCAACCTGGCGCAGGCTGGGTCTTTGCCAGTGGCTGCTGCTCCTGTGGCTATACCTGCAGTAAAAATTAATCAGATTAAAGTTTACCCTAATCCGGCACAAAACAACCTTATTGTAAATAATAAAAATGTAAGTGCTGCTAACCCGCAAATCATTCAAATTTTTAGTACAGTAGGGGTTAACGTATATACCGGATTATTAACCAAAGAAAATTCAAACATTAACTTATCTCAGCTTACTGCAGGAATTTATATTGTAAAAATTGGTGAAAACCAAAGCCAGTTTACAACCAAATTCATTAAGCAATAAAAACATTTACCAGGCAACCATTTCTTGAGCTAACGAGGCTTTAGTTTTTTAAACATCCATCCAACAAAAGAC
>JANPNY010000573.1:0-5504 GCA_031427745.1 Chitinophagaceae bacterium
GTACCGGTGGTGGTGCATCAGGCAGCATTGCCTTCCATACTTCGATACCTTTTCTTTTTAAAAATTCTTCTTTTATATCTGCCCGCAATTTTTCATTTTAAAATAAATCAACCATGGTAGTCCCCAGAGTTTTGGAAACGAATACAATTGCCTTATGGCCGATAGACTTACCTCCGCATGCAAATACCACCCATGAATGCCATTGTGCTTCGTAAGGATCCGTTGTAGCGAGCAATGAAATTTCCGGAACTATATAACTTACATCTCCAACATCGGTGGAGCCTCCTGATGGATCAGGCTTGGTTGTTTCCAGTGGCTTGATAGAACCATTAATTCCTTTTGCTTCCAGCCCGTATTGTTTCATAATGCTATCACCAAAAGCTAACTCCTGTGTAGTATAAGAAACGGGGCCTACCAAATTCATATTGCTTTGCAATGCTTTTGCACCGGTTTCATTAATCAATAGTTCATACATACCCCTGTTTAATTTAACCTCGTAGTCTACACCTGCCATCAGCGCTGCACCTTTTGCAATGTCTTTCATGCGTTCTGCCACTTCAGCAACTCCCTTGCGTTTTGAGTCTCTTATCCACAACCAAACACTGGCTTCTGCAGGAATTACATTGGGCACATCGCCTGCCTTTTTATAAACATAATGCATACGCACTGATGGCTTAACATGCTCTCTCAAAAAATTAATTCCTATGTTAAACAATTCTGCAGCATCCAATGCACTGCGGCCGTTCCATGGATCGGATGCAGCATGTGCGCTTTTGCCTTTGAATGAAATATCGTAATCTATAACAGCTTGCGAACTTTGTATGCCGGCCTTGTTTTCGTAATCGGGATGCCAGTCGAGGCATACATCGAGATCATTAAATAAACCAGCTCTTGCCATGTAAACTTTACCACCTATATCTTCTTCGGCAGGCGTGCCGTAAAAGCGAATGGTACCTTTTAATTTACCGGCCGCAATCAATTCTTTAATTGATAAAGCTGCCCCCAAACTAGCTGCACCAAACATATTATGACCACAGCCATGGCCAGGTGCACCAGTCACCAATGCCTCCTTTGTTGGCTGGGCTTTTTGAGATAAACCAGGCAGCGCATCAAACTCACCGAGTACGCCAATAATGGGTTTACCCGATCCAAACTCTGCAATAAAAGCTGTTGGAATTTCTGCTACGCCACGGGTAACACGGAAGCCTTGTGCCTCGGCATAATCTGCCAATACTTTTGAAGATTTTGTTTCCCTTAGGGCAATTTCTGCAAAGCCCCATATTTGGTTACTGAGTTTTATCAGTTCCTGCTGGTGCTTTTCTACAGAAGCAAATACTGCATTTTTATTGGCCGTTGAAATTGTGTTTTGTGCAAACAGCAGTTGAGATAAAAAGAGAAATGGTAAAAAGACAGGTTTCATTTTTGTGTGTTTTAAAAATTGAGGTAAGTGTAGTTTGATGACTGCAAAATTTTATTCTCCCGGATGGTATTCTTTCTCTTTGTATTTAAGTACATCTTCCTTATAAAAAAGTACGTCCTTAAACTGGCCGATGCAATACATGGTTAACTGATCGTTGAAATGTTTTGATTTGATATTACCGCTGTTGCCACCTGCCAGCAATGATTTTGCTTTTATTTTTTTTCCAAACTCAACGGCACATACAAAACTGTTGCCGCTTACACCGTAACGTTTGGTGCTGCCATTAAAATATTTACTTACATAACTAGGTAATGCACCCCATAATGCAGATGCAAAGCCGATAGGGTAACTTTCTTCCGTGTCGTTGTATTGCTGGTTAATATCGCTGCTGATACGCTGGTAACGGTTTACAGTACCCCAGGTAATTTTCCAGTTACCATGTTTTGCTTTTAATTCCGCCACCACATTTGCAAGCGGCAGCAATAAGTCGTTTGCGGTTGCAATGGCTGCAAAATCTTTTGCCGATTCCACCTGGCTTTTTTCTCCTTCTTCAATATAAACTTTTCGCATTGCTGCAGGCAAATGTTCTGCCCACTCAATAGCAAGCAGGGTGGCAACAGCATTTTCATTCATGGAGTAATCCCATTTTTTTAATTCAGCAATGGGCTCTTGCAGCAACGCAAACAAACTGTCGCCGGGATGAATATTTTTTTCAAAAGCATTGATCAAAGGCGGTATTAAAATTTCAAAAGCGGCCAATTGGCGGTTGTATCCTACGGCTATCATTTTATCTATGGTGAATACGCTGTTGCCTGCCAGCAATCTGGCTGCATTTACCCCACGGAAGTTTTCGCCATCGGGCGCCATATAGGGAAAGTAATTGCCCCGCTGGGGACTGCTGCCGGCAGAAACAGTAAAAGGTGTGGAGTTGCAGTTTTGTATAAAGCCTGTGGAAGGGTTGTACACATGCACAATTTCATCCAACTTGTGCAGGCCTTTCCATTCTGTATTGATGATACTTCCATCAACAGGTTTGCCCCAGTTATAGGTTTCATCTCTTTTAGGAACAAAGTCACCATGCCAGTAGGCAATGTTTCCTTTGTTATCGGCAAACACGGTATTGTTGCTGGTGTTGCTCAGCAGCTCCATATTCTTTTTATAATCATCAAAGCCTTTTGTTTTGGTACGTTGCCAACTTTGTATGAGTGACGTCATGGAGCGGTTAAAACTTTTTACACTAATGTACTTGCCGTTTCTTTTTGTCATAACCGGGCCATGATGGGTGTAGTATGCAACCAGGTTTTTTACTTTAACGCTGTTGCCCTCCTTATAACTTACCCGAATGGTTTTTTGTATAACTTTTTTTAATGCATAGTTGTATTTATAAAAAAGCCCGCTATCCGTTTTTATAATTTGCTCTTCATACATATCACTCACATCTACATTACTGCTGGTGTGCATCCAGCCGCAGTTTTCATTAAAGCCCTGGTATACAAAAAACTGCCCCCAGGTAACTGCACCATATACATTTAATCCTTCTTCGCTGTTTACGTGCACTTCGGGCCTGAAGTAAAATGTAACATGCGGATTGATGTAAAGGATGGCATTACCCGATGCTGTTTTTGATGGCCCTACTGCAAAGCCATTGGAGCCGCTACTGAACTCTTCATTTTTTTTCCGCAGGGCAAGTGGTACATCTTTGCCAGTATAAAAACGTTGGAGTTCGGCTTCATCAATATCGCCGGTGCTGATGGCACCAATGCTGCCATCTGTCCACAACAGCGGATACCATGGTTCAAAATGATGCAGCAGTGCCGGCTTTGTTTCAGGATGTTTGTAGAGATAATAATTTATGCCATCTGCATAGGCATTCAAAATTTGCTTGAGCCATTGCGGTGCGTTTGTATAATCTTTAATGGCGTCAGCCGAATCAATAATTAGCCGGATGTATAAATCATTGTATATATCAGCCTCGCCGGTAACCTCACTCATACGGCCCAATTTTTCAATGTAATTCATCTCCACTCTTTTAAAATCATCTTCGCATTGGGCGTACAATAAACCAAATACAGCATCGGCATCTGTTTTGCCATAAATATGTGGTATACCCCAGTTATCACGGATGATGGTTACTTGTGCGGCACGTTGTTTCAGATTTTTAATGTAGACTGAAGTTAAAGACTGGGCCCATAACCGACATGGTAAGCATGCAAAAAATAAGATAAAAAATGTAAGTACATATTTATGACGAGGCATTGGATTTTTGGAATGTTTCATGTTGATTTTTTACAACTGTAAATTAAAAATTGTAAGCCACTTATGTTTGGAAAAATCAATTAATTCAGCACCTCGTACATGACAACTTCTGATGCTTTGTTTTTAAGTTTAAAAGAGCCGATTTTATTGCAATGGAAAGATTGTTTTACTTTTTCGTAACTAGCTTCATTAATTAAAATCTGGCTGCAGAGGGCAGCGCTTTGCAAACGTTGTGCAGTATTTACACTATCGCCAATTACGGTATAATCCAATCTACGCAAAGTAACAGAGCCGATGTTGCCGGAAATCATTTCGCCGCTATTGATACCAATGGAAACAAGTGGCGAAAAATCCTGGTTGGCTGCGGGCAAAGCTGCAATTTTACTGCGGATAGATAAACAGGCTTCAATAGCCCTGTCCAAATGGAAAGATCCTTTAAAGACTGCCATAACGCAGTCGCCGATAAATTTATCTATCAAACCATTTTTTGCATTAATCTCTTTAGCTATCACATCAAAATAATTATTCAGCAGTTCAATAACCGTATCTGGTTTTTCTTTTTCACTGATAGAAGTAAAACTACAAATGTCAATGAATGCAACGGATGCCTCGATTGTTTCATTGGCCATTATCGATGCTTCATATTCCCTGCTTCCCATAAAGTTGAGCACACTTTCATCCACATACATTTTAAGGATATTGTTTTCTTTAATTGCCTTTAATGTTTCCCTGAGTTGTTTAATATGCAGGATAGTTTTTTCCATCGTTAATTCCAGGTCGTCAAAATTTACAGGCTTGGTTACAAAATCAAAAGCACCCCGGTTCATTGCCGTCCGGATATTGTCCATATCACCGTATGCAGAAACCATCACCGTCTTTATCAGGGGATTGCTTTCATTTAATTTTGTAAGAAAAGTTAATCCATCCATTTCCGGCATATTGATATCACTCAGCACCATTGCCACATCGGGATGTTGCTGAATTTTTTCCAATGCTTCTTTTCCATTCAGGGCAAAAATGAACTCATACTTTTGATCCCTGATTTTCTGCCGGAATTTTTGCTTTATCAGTATCTCCAGATCAGATTCATCATCGGCTACCAAAATTTTTGTCATGCGATCATGGTTTTTAATTTTTCTTTTAATGCTGTAAAATCCAGTGGTTTGGTTAAAAAATCATCAGCGCCCAATTTCATTGCATAGTCATAATTTTCATCATCACCGTAAGCTGTAATCATCATTACAATGGGCGGGGGTTTTTCGTACTTCTCCTTAATATGCTTTAACAGCTCAAGGCCACTCATGCCTGGCATATTGATATCAGAAAGAATCAGCACGGCCTCGTGCTCATGTTTTTTCATAAATGCCAATGCTTCTTCTCCTGAAAAAGCGAACAGTATTTCCATTTCGCCGCTTTTTATTTCTTTGCGAAACCTTTGTTCAAAAAGAAACTGTACATCTTTTTCGTCGTCAACTACTAAAATTTTCATTTGTGTTTTTTATGCTGGTAATGTAATAATAAACGTTGTGCCTTCGCCTTCTTTGGTTTCTACCTTCAACATTCCTCCATGCCCCTGTGTAACCACATCGTAACTTAAAGATAACCCCAACCCGGTGCCCTGCCCCGTTGGTTTAGTAGTAAAAAATGGCTGAAATATTTTATCCAAAACTTTAGGAGGAATACCGTTACCGTTATCAGAAACCCGTATTTCCACTTTGCCTCCATCCCCTGAAGGGGAGCTGAGCCTTCGGGTTGTAACAGTTACTGTTGGTTCATAGGGTTCAAACCCCTTTAGGGGATGGGGGCTGTTTTTCTTTTCATTCACCAC